>JAGNDY010000022.1:0-14222 GCA_018003655.1 Candidatus Nanopelagicales bacterium | reverse complement strand
CCGTGGACAGAACGTCCAAGTCAACGTGCAACCACCAACTCAGCCCTCTGCTAGCGAAGTTCTGAGCGACGGTCTTGCCGGAATCCAAGTCATTCACCAGTCCACTAGCGTCCAGGAACACCCCGACTCGTTCGGCAATGCTCGGGATACCGCTAGCTGAAATCTCGCGCTCGTCTCGTGGACCGAGGACTGCCACATTGGCCCCTGGCAGAATGTGGAGACCCCTTGCCAGTATCGATGCCGGGTCAAGCTGATTGATCCCCAAGAGCAAACCGAGCTCGCTATCAGCTACCTCTCCCGAATGACTCACCAACGGTGGCCACGCATCTTCATGTCCGTCGATGAAAATCAACCCAGGGGTTGCCTCGCGTGAGGCCGCTCCCGCTATGGCGCCGACAAGCACCGCACAGTCGCCGCCGAGTACCAGGGGTATCTGCTGAGCCGCGATGGTCCCCGCTACCGCATCAGTGAGGCCCACAGTCGTCGCTTGCAGTGATCCGATCGCAAGTAGTCCGGTCAGGGCGTCACGCAGGGGCTGGGGAGAACCAACCGCGACGTCACCGGTGTCTCGCACTGAAACTCCCGACGAGTGCATGCGTGCCAACAGGCCGGACTCCCGCAACACGGCGGGTCCCTTGGCAACACCACCCGCGGTTCCGGCCGAATTGAACGGTGCTCCGATCAGCGCAACTCGTCTAGCTGAAGGACTTCGCGATGGGCTCTGCACCCCGCGATTGTCGCGCTCTTGATCGGACCTCGCCAGTTGTCGCCACCCGGGTTCGCCACCAAGGGGTGAGCAACGCCTGAGTTCAAGTCGGCAGGAGGCGCAAGAAACATCGAGTCCAGCCCAACAAGAATCGGGTGCCGGTAGCCGCTAGGACCACCGACACCCGATCATCGTGGGTGTTCTTGCTACTTCAGCTTGCTCACGTCGACGCCCGGTGGAACGAGCACCTGGTCGATGAGGTGAACCACCCCGTTGGTTGCGGGAACGTCAGCCGTGCTGACTGCTGCCCCGTTGATCGTGACGCCATCGGTCGTGCTCAGAGTCACGTCTTGACCCTCAACGGTCTTGACCTTGCCCGCTTTGATATCGGAGGAATACACCGCACCGGACACAACGTGATAGGTGAGAATCTTCTGCAAGGTGGCCTTGTTCTCCGGCTGGACCAGCTTGTCCAAAACGCCGGCTGGAAGTGCGGCGAACGCTTCATCAGTGGGCGCGAAGACGGTGAACGGCCCAGGCCCCTGCAGCGTCTCGACCAATCCTGCTGCCTCTACCGCCGTGACCAGCGTGGTTGTAGTGGGATTGCCCGCCGCGACGGCGACTACGTCTCCGGTTGCTGTTGGCGAAACCGAGGCAGACGCGGTGGGACTCTCGGAAGTGGTGGAACTTGCAGTCGAACTGCACCCGGCCAGAGCGACCACGGCGACGGCGGCAATGCCGATGTACTTGAGTTTCATCATGCTCCCTCGGACGTTGATCCCCGATTGGGACCCTCAACCTTCTATCGCCGGGCGCACCCGGGTTGGATGCAGCCAATCGATGATTTCTTCCGCAGCAATGCGTGCGTGTCTGGCAGAGGTTCGTTCGACCGCTAAGAAGCCTTGAGCTGTAGGTAGCGTCTGAGGTGGCCCCGCAGGAACTCGGGGAGTTGCTTGGGCTTGCCGGTTGTCTTCTCGATCGCCACGATGACCGTGCTCGCTCGGCTATAGATGACTGAGTTGTCGGGCTCGGTGACGGTGTAGGACAGGCTGAACGATGTTGAGCCGATCCGATCTACCACCATGTCCACCGCAATCGGGGACGACCGATAGACCAGGGGAGCCAGGTAGTCGATGTCGTGATGCCGGACGACCAAGCCGATATCGGCAGGCGCACCCAGATCCAATACTTCGTGAATCAATTCGGCCCTTGCGGCCTCGTAGTACTCAAGCATTTTGATGTTGTGCACGTGTCCGAGCGCATCCATATCCGACCACCGCATCGTCGCGAGCGTCCGGCGAACAGTTGGTTCGGACATGGTCCGCCTCCAGGTCAACGTGGCAACCGCGTACTGCGGTCGGAACTATCCTCTCGGGTGGTCGGCAAGCCGGTGTTTGCCGGTACCTGACTCAAAGAGGAAGCGACTCGGCTGGCCGCGTACTGACAGGAATCCGGCCACCTCAGGTGGGAGTATTCCGGCGTGGGGACGACCAGCGCAGGCCAAGCCTCTCCGGGCATCCTCAGCGGAAAACCGGCACAGGCCGGGCTCGTGCTTGCCACCCTCATAACCGGGGCAATTGTCGCCAACATCAACACGTCAATTTCGAACGTGGCTCTACCGTCCATTGGGCGGGCGCTACAGGCGACCAACACCGAGTTGACCGGAATCACCGACGCGTATCAATTGGGGATCGCTGCGACCGTGCTCTACCTCGGGGCAGTCGGGGATCGGCACGGACGCAGGAAGTTGTTGCTCATCGGTGCTGCACTCTGCGTCCCGTTCTCGCTGGCGTCGGTGTTCGCGACTTCGGCGTTGATGCTGATCATCGCGCAGATGCTCGTCGGAGTTTCTTGCGGCATGCTGTACCCGACCACACTGTCGTTGATCTCATCGTTGTGGAGCGGCGTGGGCAAGACCAAGGCGATTGCCCTGTGGACCGGCATCGGCACAGGCACGTCCATCCTCGGACCGATCCTCGGTGGCTGGATGTTGGGCGTCTTCTGGTGGGGCTCGGTCTTTGCGATCACGATTCCGTTGGCCGTGTTGGTTTTCGTCGCAGGTTTCAAGCTGCTACCTAAGAGTGCCGGCGAAAGCGATGCACCGGTTGATCATCCCGGCGGCGGTCTGAGCGTCGTGATGATCGCCTGCTTCGTCCTGAGCATAGTGATCCTCCCGCAGGGGCTGACGCCGGTCATCTGGGGTCTCTGGGCGGTCGTGTTGGTGTCGGGCGTGTTGTTCGTTGTCCGTGAGCGCAAGGCGCCCAACCCACTGTTCGACTTCAGGGCAGCGTCTATTCCCACCTTCTGGGTGGCGTTTGTCGTCGGCCTGATTGCATTCGGCGCCTTGGTCGGCGCCATGTTCATTGGTCAGCAGTTCACCCAGAACGTGTTGGGGATGGATCCACTGTCGGCTGTGCTGTTGACCTTGGGTCTAGCCGCGGGGATGTTTCCGTCGTCTGTCGCGGCCGGTCGAATGATCGAGGCTCGCGGAACTCGAACCCCATTCATGATCGGGCTCTCAGTCGTGGTCCTGGGCTTCCTGCTCATGCTGTTCACCTGGCAGGTTGGCACATCTCTGCTCTGGGTTGTCGCTGCTTACCTCTCCATCGGGATCGGCATCGGCATGGCGTCGACCTGTGCGATGCGTTCGTTGAGCATGTCGCTTCCCCTCACCAAAGCTGGCATGAGTTCAGGCTCGGCCGATCTGACCAAAGACCTCGGTGGCGCCGTCTTCCAAGCGATCCTCGGCACCTTGTTGGCGGTCGCCTACAGCGACTACTTCAGCCGCGCCTTTGCGCAGCTACCGACAGACCAAGCCCAGCAACTCGGCAACCGAGCGGCACAGGAGATCGGATCCTCTTACGAGGGGGCCGAGGCAGTCGCCAAGACCCTGCCCGGCGCCGATGCAACCCAGTTGATCGCCGCGGCCAATCAAGCCTTCACGGAAGGGAAGTCCACTGCGATCGCCGTGGCAACAGCCGCTGTTCTGATCGCGATCACGCTGGTGTGGTGGAAGTATCCGCGTGTGTCCGACGAGCGACGACTATTCGGCGGAATCAATGCGCAGAACGATCAGAATGCGCAGATCACCGGCGACTCCGGCGACCCGCACGATCTGGCAAACCAATAGACCCTGTGCCACGCTTGCCCGGTGAACGACGACGCTTCGAGTGAGCCACCGCGGCGCGGCGACAACCGGGATGACGTGGCACAAGAGGCCGCGGATCAGCTCTCAGACTTCGCCGATCCACACCAACAGTGGCGGCGATTGATCGCGGAGTTCGTCGGCACGTACTTGTTGGTCTTGGTCGCGGCGGGCGGGCCGATGGTCGGGGATCGTTACCCAGAAACGGTGTCGACAGCGGCGGCGGTGGTCGCTCCAGGGGTGATGGTGATGGCCATCATCATGGCTATGGGCAAGTTGTCAGGCGCGCATCTTAATCCGGCGGTGAGTTTCGCATTCGCGCTCCGCAAGGACTTTCCGTGGCGCCGGGTACCTGGCTACGTGGTCGTGCAATTGGCTGGCGCCATCTGCGCCGCGCTATGCCTGCAGTGGATCGTTGGAAACTCCGCACGGTTCGGAGGCACGTATCCCGGCTCATCAACCTCTGCGCTCGCGGCCTTCGTGACTGAGACGATCCTGACGTTCGGCCTGCTGAGCGTCATCCTGGGAACGGCATCAGGAGCTCAAAATATCGGCATCATGGCCGCCATCGGTGTGGGTGGATACATCGCGTTGGCCGGCCTGTGGGCAGCACCATTGTCTGGCGCTTCGATGAATCCTGCCCGCACATTCGGTCCCAACCTGGTTGGTGGTGACCTCAATGACTACTGGGTCTACTTGGCAGGGCCACTGCTTGGCGCAGCGTTGGCCGTCGGTGTGGCCTTCCTGTTACGCGGACCCGGCGGTGGCCGGGTCGGTTCGGTTGCTGCCCAAGGCGCATTGGCACCCGATATCTCGCGCCCGGAGAAGAACTAGACCTGCGCAATCGAGTGCGACTGTGCCCGAACCTGAATCGATCCGGACGCAGCGAACTAGGCTGTGAACCGACCGAACGTCAGCCGCAGTGGCAGGAAACGGATGGTGCTCCCGATGAACATCAACCTCGTCGGTATGCGGGGCGTCGGGAAATCGAATGTCGCACGACGTCTATCGGTACTGACCAAGAGACCCGTCATGTCGACGGACTCGCTGATTGAGTACGAGGTCGGGATGAGTATTCCCGACTTCGTCGAGAGCCAGGGTGGCGATTGGCGAGGGTTTCGCGATGCTGAGTTCCGAGTCTTGCAACGGCTTTCGGCAATGGACGGAATCATTGTTGACTGCGGCGGGGGAGCGATCGTTGATCTCGATGCCGACGGCAATGAGGTATTTAGCGCCCGCAAGGTCGAAGCTCTGCGCGAGGGTGGGCCAATCGTCTGGCTCAAAGGCGACATCGCACGACTCGCGGCAAAGACCGAAGCTGATCCTCGTCGCCCATCCCTGCACCGCATCCACACCGCCGAGGAGATCATGCGTAGACGGGAGCCCTACTACCAGCGGGCTGCTGACATCAGCTACTTCGTCGATCGCGGCGATCGACAGCAGGTAGCCGTGGCGATTGCCTCCTCACACCAGCTCATTGCTCCCGATCGGTAACCGTGGGCCTGCGACAATCCGGCAGATCCGTCCGAACGTGAACGGACGCTAAGAGACGTCCACGACGATTGATTGGTAGCCCGAGGACGCTCCCGGACCGGGCTGCCTGACCGCTGGCGACTGCACCTTGCCGTTGGCGTCGATCATGCGCACGCGCAGTTCGTGCCCGCCGACTGCTGCCGGCCACTTCCACGACCACAACCGCCAGGTATCAACGCCCATCGAGGAGGCCAACTGCGCTGGCTGCCACGGGCCCGCGTCAACAGATATCTCGACAGCACCGACGGGCACGCGTTGATGCCAGGCCCTCCCGGCGACTGTGACGTCACCGACAGGAACAGTCGCGCCATCAGTCGGCACGTCGATTCGTGATGCCGCCTCAATGGTGCCATCGGCCACCCACCCCCGCGGAATCCAGAAGCCGACCTCTTCGGCGAAGGTCGTCAGTCGAATCTCCCGCAGCCACTTGGTAGCCGAGACATATCCATACAGGCCCGGCACGACCAGTCGGGCGGGGAATCCATGGTTGACCGGCAGCGGCACACCGTTCATACCGACTGCAACCATCGCGTCACGGCCGTCCAAGGCGGCGGTTATGGGGAAGGCAGCGGTAAACCCATCGACGGATTCGGCGACGATCTGCTGGGCGCCGTCTGCGACGCCAGCCTTTTCCAGCAGCGCGCGAAGCGGGACTCCTTGCCACAAAGCATTGCCGACAAGGTCGCCTCCGACTGGATTGCTCACACACGCCAAGGTCACGTAGTGCTCGACTTGGGGCATCGACATCAGTTCCGGGTACGACAGTTCGAATGGCTGATCGACCTTGCCACCGACCGTCAGCGTCCATCCCGCCACATTGACCGTGGGCGGTACAAGGGCTGTGTCGATCCGGTAGAAGGCGTCATTCGGTGTCACGGGTGGGGGCATGTCCGGAACGTCAACCCCGGCTCCCGCTGGCACGGCAGGGGCACGTCGGGCAGGCGTCGGCAAGCGCAGCGCATCGCGGGCCGACTCAACCGCTTGCAACGACTGACTGCGCACCGCAGACAGAACGGCGATACCGGCGAGCGCGGCACCAGTGACTCCCGCGCTGGCTATCAGGAAGGTTCTGCGGGCAAGGGCTGGCTCGGGCTGCAGGCGGACATTGCCGCTCTCATCGCGGACGGCGTTGACCGTGACGCGCAGGAGCAGGGCCAGAGTCGCCCAACCAGCCGCCCCCCCAACCAGACCGACGATCACGCTGGACCAAACTCGTGCGGTTGCGGCCCCGGCAATCAAGCCCACCACCAACCCAAGGATCAGGTATACCGGCCACGCTGCTCGGGCCGAGTCCCGGAATCGGAGACCAATCACCGCACCGAGTACCAAGATGACGGCCACGATTCCGGCGCTCAGGATGGGTTTGTCCGCTGTCCCGACGGCTGAGATCAACGATTCCCTGATGCTCGCCGGTGTGAGGTTGATGACCTGATTGGCGATGCCAACGATGGGCGAGGGTTTCCCCGGTAGCACTAGGGCCAATAGTTCCGCTACAGCCAAGGCGACAATGGCCGAAAGGGCGCCGACGAGCGCGCCAGTACGCCGCGACCAGACCGATCGGGAGTCGGCCGTCACCGAGTCCGCAGCCATGGTCGACATGGGGCCACCCTAGTTCCGGCTGTGGCCGATCACCCTCGCGGTGCGTGCGCCAGCAGCGGACCGGGGTCGCTGGCGACTACTGCGGACACCGACTGTTGCGGGCTTCGGAGCCATCTGGACAGGTGGCGTGCTGCAGGTTCGTGCCGGAGAAGTCAGTTCCGGTGACAGTGGCCCCTGTCAGGTCGGCGCTCTGCAACGTCGCCTGGTCAAACCGAGCGTTTGTCAGGTTCGCACTACGCAGATTCGCTCCCCGCAAATCCGCGCCGGTGAAATCGGCGCCCGTCAGATTCGCACCCGACAGGTCCGCGTTGTACAGACTCTGGCCAACAAACTTGGCGGCGGGGCAGGAAGTATTGGCCTGGATCTGGCAACCATTGATATTCGACGCCGCATCCGGGGTGGTGCTGCACGCACTCAACGCCACCACCACACCAGCAACCGCAAGCCAGATCTTTGTTCCGCGCATTACCGCCACCAATTCACTAGTGAGAAGCAGGATTCGTGGTGGATTCTTGCAGATCAGCAGCACAGTGGCAGTTCCTACCCGCGTGTTGGATCGGGTTAGTCGCCGATCAGCACGCGCCTGAACCCGCGGCCGTCCTCGCCGCCTGGGTCGCCTCGTTCGATCGTGGAACTTACGCCTCGGACGTCAACACTGGCTCGTGCAGTGCGTGGTCAGGCTGGATCGCGCGCAGGAACCGTCGGACACTCGCGTCCGTCTCCGCAAGCGTCGCTCGCTGATCCTGCCGATCATCCAAATCTGCTGCGGGAACGTCCCAGCGGACGACTTCGCCCGGTACGGAATCAAGGTCAAGGCCGACATCACCGATCACAATCACCACATCCGCGGCGATCATCAACTCGTCGGTAGCTGGCTTGGGAAAGTCCGTTAGACCCAGTCCCACCTCGCCCAGCAGTTCGGTCACGACCGGACTGATAGGGCCTCGCGGGGTCTCGCCGGCAGACGTGACATGGAAGCGACCAGGGGCATAGAAGCGAATCAACGCGGCCGCAGTCTGCGAGCGCGCTGCGTTGTGTTCGTCCACCACCAGGACCTCGGGAACGTTCTTCGAGATCTCACCACTCAGGATTCCCTGTGCGCGCAACTGCACCAGAGCGAACCGTTCGGTGAGGATGGGCAGGAACGTGGTGATGGTGGCATGGGCAGCGAGCTGGGCGTAGCAGTCCAGCACGACAGCACGCAGGTCATGGCGGTGGATTTCTCCCGCAGTGTGTGCGACCAGACCGTCGACGACGCGTTCGAGTTGCCCGGAAACTTCCAGGCTCAATTCTGTCATTCGTTCAGCCTCTCGCACCGATTGCCAAATTGCCGCCGTGACGCGATCTTTGTGGCGCTATTGCGCTTTTGCGTGTGGCTCTGGTGCGGCTTCAGCGGCATTGCCAGCGGCGAAATCCGCACCGAGTCGGCTGCGCGCGGCGATTCGGTCGCGAAGGACCGATCTATCAATCCGACCGGGTTCGGTGTCGGCGAGGAAGCGTGCCAGCACCCGCGAGAATCGCGTTGGCTCATCCATGTGCGGGAAGTGACGCGACTGTTCGAAAATCTCCAGTTCGCTACCCGGCATCGCCGCGTGCGATTCGTGGGCGTGGGACACGGGAATAACGGTGTCCAACGCACCCCACACGATCAGCGTGGGCAGACCCTCGGTCAAGTAGAAGCGATCGCTCGCGCTGACTCGTTGTCCACCCGGTTCCACGACACTGCGAAGCGTGTGCACAAACGCCGTGCGGGCCGCAGCTTCCGACAGCGACGCGTAACCCCGGCCGACTTCGGCGACGGACGGGCGCGGACGAATCGGGAACTTGCGGAACAAGCGCGCCGCCGCGACACCGGTTGCGCGCACTCGGTGGTGAGCTATCACAGGTAGGACAAACTCTGCGCCCGGCAAGGTCGCGGCCCGCAACGCAAGGCTGACCTCCCGGCCCAGACCGCCACTGTCGACCAGGACGATCCGATCGCAGTAGTCGAGGTACTGGTAGGAGAACTGCATAGCAACACCACCACCGAGTGAGTGGCCGACCACAGTGACCCGCTCATGACCCAGATGATCGAGTAGATCACGCAGCACCGAGGCGAACGCGCCAAGGGAATAGTCGGTTCGAGGTTTATCCGACTGTCCGTGGCCAAGCAGATCCGGCGCAATGACGTGCGCGTGCTCGGAAAGTGCAGGGATGACCGGATCCCAAGTGGCCGAGCTACTGGTGATCCCGTGGATCAGCAGCAGTACCGGCAGCGACGGATCGCCTGCCTCGCGATAGGCGACGCGGTGACCGTGCAAGGTGACGGCGGACTGCTGCATTCCATTCTCCTAACGATTGCGGCCGTACTGCTCGTGCGAACTGACCCAGTCCAACGCCGAGATAGCCGATGCGAGCGAGATCTCGCCAGCGAGCACTGTTCCCGCAACGATCTCGGCGAGTTTGTTGACCGTTCCTCTTTCAGTGCAACCCAACATCGCTAGGCATTCGTGTTGGGTAGGCAGTGCCGTGCCGCCGCCATGAGTGGCGACAATCAGCGATGGCAGCGTGATCGCCAGGTACAACCCTTCGTCGACCACCTCGCCGTGGATGACTGCGGCCGAGGATTCGGCGACGTTGGCGACGTCTTGGCCACAGGCGATGAACATCGCGGTGATCCCGTTGGCAGCGTGCAGGCCGTTGTTCACTGCACCGGACAAGAAGGCGCCGACGTTTGCCACGGATCCGTGCTGGACCAACCCTTCCGGCGTTACCCGCATCACCGATCCGAGCACCTGCCGGGGGATGATCACCTCGGCAGTCACCCGCTTGCCTCGCGTGTGCATGATGTTGACCTGCGACGCCTTCTTGTCAGTAGCGAAGTTCGACTCAAGATAGAAGTGCCGGATCTCCGGCCGGTGCGAGATGATCCACGAGGCCGCGGCAAAGGTCGCCTTACTCACCATGTTCTGGCCTGCCGCATCCCCAGTGGTGTAGTCGAAGCGGCAGAAGGCGTATCGATGGGCCAGATAGACCTCGATCCGCAGAAGCTTGCCGACGTGGGTCGTGGACTCCGCGACGGTGCGGATCTCCTCCAGGTTTTGCTGAAGCCAGTGCCCGAAGTCCCGCGCCTCCCGAGCACTATCGAAGATGAACACAGGTGCACGCTGCATCGAGTCGTCCTGAACGGTGCAGGTCACGCCACCAGCCGCGTTGAGAACCTTCATGCCCCGGTTGTACGAGGCGATCAAGGTTCCCTCGGTGGTCGCCATCGGCACCAAGAACTCGCCCTTCGCGTGCTCGCCGTTGACGATCAATGGACCGGCGATCCCCAGTGGGATCTCCGCAGTCCCAGTGAGGTTCTCGATGTTTCCTTGGGTCAGGCCGGGGTCATAGGTGATTTGTGAAACATGTTGCAGTTGCACGCCCGTCACGTCGTGCACGAACTGCTGACGTGCCTGCACGGCCTCCTGGCTCCAATCCTCATCCGTCCGAGGGATATGGGGCCGCTCCGGTGGTGGTTGGACGACATAGTCAACGGCTTCGAAATCCAACGGTCCAAAAGGGTCGCAAACGAAGCTGCACGAGATGGTGTGCGGACCCTCGGCTAGCGGGGCACCAGTCAACCGAACCTCGACTTTTGAGCGCAGCGGGAAGGGCAGCGGATTGTCCACGCTGATTGAGTGCAACGGCATCGTCGAGCCGTCGATGATCAGCTCAGAGGTTTCGGGGTCGTAGTCCAGGCCGTCGATCGTGATGTCTTGGACACCGGTCAGGATCGCGTCAAACAGCCGATTCTTCACCCGATAACTGGGACCTGCTTCCTGATTCTGCAGACTCCCCACGCTGTAGAGGTGGTTGACCAGTGAAAGCGAGACCATTGCGAGCTCCTAACCAAGATGGACTCCAACCCTACTCCAGTAGGTGGTGAAGCGAATCGTGATTGGACTACTGCAACACCTCAAGCACCACGTCGATACCGCGGTTGAGATCGTCATCGCTGATCACTAGCGGGGGCGCGAGCCTCAGCGTGGTCGAGTGGGTCTCTTTGATCACTACGCCCATCGCTAACGCCTGCTCGCATCGGGGTCTGGCTGGTCCGGCAGCACCGGTCAATTCGACTCCGGCCCAGAGCCCTCGACCACGAATCTCCTGGACCGTGTCCGGAGCCTCGGCGCGCAGCCGCGCGAACATGTGCTCGCCCAGTCGCAGCGACTCCCGCTGAATCTGGCCCTCAGCAAGAATCGCAATTGCCTCTCGGCCCACGGCCACCGCCAACGGGTTACCGCCAAACGTCGACCCGTGCTCGCCAGGTTTCAACACCCCGAGAACCTCGTCACGGGAGACGACGGCGGACAAGGGCAGGATGCCCCCACCAAGCGCCTTGCCCAAGAGCACAACGTCAGGAACGACCGATTCCCAGTCGCAGGCCAGCGTCTTGCCCGTCCGTCCGAGTCCAGACTGAATCTCGTCGGCGATGAACAGCACGTTGTTGGCACGGCAAAGCGCCGCGGCCGCCGAAAGGTAACCATCGGGTGGAACGACCACCCCAGCTTCGCCCTGAATTGGCTCGACGAGGAAACCAACGACGGTTGGATTTGCCAACGCCGCCTCAAGCGCGTCGGCATTGCCGTACTCGACGGCAACGAAGCCAGGCGTGAATGGACCAAAGTCCGACCGCGCCACGGGGTCCTCGCTGAAGGAGACGATCGTCGTGGTGCGGCCGTGAAAGTTCCCTGCAGCCACGATGATCGTGGCCTGATCGGCGGGCACGCCCTTGGTTCGGTAGCCCCAAGCCCTGGCTGTCTTAATCGCCGTCTCGACCGCCTCGGCACCGGAGTTCATCGGGAGCACCCGATCAAGATTCACCAGGTCCGCTAGTTCCTCACAGAACGGGCCGAGCTGATCGGAATGAACGGCACGGCTGGTGAGAGTCACCCGATCCAGCTGACGTTTGGCGGCATCAAGCAATCGCGGATATCCGTGGCCGAAATTCAGTGCGGAATAAGCGCTGAGGAAGTCCAAGTACCGCTTGCCCTCTACGTCTGTGAGCCAAGAACCGCTCGCCCTTGCCACCACAACCGGCAAAGGGTGGTAGTTGTGTGCGCCACGGGCGTATTCGAGGGCAATCAGTTCGGCAGAATCCACCCTCGTGACCCTACAACTTGGGTGATTTCTTGGCCGCCTTTTGTAGCCCGTAGGACGAGTAGAAGGGCGCGAGGCGAGCACGGATACGTTGTTCCAGATAGCCGTCGCTGTACGCGCGCTTCATCACGGGAGTGCCGGCGCTGGCGACGAATCTGCGTGTAGCTGCCCGGTCCAAGCCGAAGTCGTCGAGCACGGAGCGCACCGTTGAGTCGCCATACTCAGTCAACAGCTCGGCAACGACGATCGTGAGAAATGAGCGAAACGTGGGTGTCGATCGAATCGACACCGCAATCGTCGCGACAGAGTCCACCAGAGCGGTGACCGACTCGGCCGGCACAAGTGCCGCCAACTGCGCGACGGTCACGGCCTTGTTGGACGACCACACCTCGTCCACAACGGCGCCGAGCACCTCCTCGTCGAGGGCGCTGTTGAGGTACCGACGACTTTCGCGAATCGTGTCCTGAATGTTCGCGCCGACGAAGGCGGTGAGCTGGCGGTCGATGCTTTGCTCCAGCTTCGGCGCAGCTGAGTTGACAGCCTGCTGGCTTAGCCGCATGAGCTTGGAAGCGCCCGGCACCCGTTTGGCAATAAGGTTCTCGGTTTGCAGGTAGTTCTTGATGCCTTGGTACAAGACGTGCGCGATGAGCCGGGAGTAGACGTCGCTGGTGGTGACCTGGTCAATGACTTCGCCTCGAACCCCCTCAAGCTGGAGCGTCGCGCTCGCCAGCGCATCAAATTGCTGCTGGGAAATCAACCCGTCCAGTCGAGTGTCGTCGGCCAGCGCAACACGGTGAATGGTGTGCGCGACGTCGACGGCAACGGTCCGCAGGATCCCGTCCATCGGTCCATCGCAGAAGAAGTCGAGCAGCATCTCGTCGATTTCCGCGGCACCGACGAGATCTCCGATTGGGACATCAGCGAGCCAGTCGTAGGCGCTGTCCGCCTCATCGGTCAGAGTCCGGTGGAGACTCCGGCCACGCCACTGCTTGAGTTCAAACTGGACGTGCGCCTCCAGCATGTCGTCCAGATTCGGCATGCGGTGATCCTGGCACGACCGCACCGAATATCCCGACTGGCCCCTCGCTGCGGCCCCGCCCCAACTGCCCGTGACTCAGAACAGACCGGCAAAGGCACCTTTGCGAGCACCGACCCGTGGTGAAATATGACCATGGACGAAACGCCTCAGTTGACCGTTTCCAGGGACGTCTTCCCCTCGTTCCCGGAAACCTTCGTCTGGGGGACCGCGACGGCTGCCTACCAGATCGAGGGAGCGTGGGACGAGGGTGGCAAAGGCACATCCATTTGGGACACGTTCGCCCACACGGCCGGCAAAATCATGGATGGGTCCAGCGGAGACACCGCGTGTGACCACTACCACCGCTGGGAGTCCGACCTCGACCTTATGGGCGAGTTGGGCGTCAACGCCTACCGGTTCTCCACGTCATGGCCGCGGGTGCTGCCGACCGGCTCGGGCACGCCGGAGGAGCGTGGCATCAGCTTCTACGACCGACTCGTCGACGGCATGCTTGCCCGCGACATCGCGCCATACCTGACCCTGTATCACTGGGACCTGCCACAGGTGCTCGAGGACGAGGGTGGCTGGACCGCACGGGCAACCGCTGAGAGATTCGCCGAGTACGCGGCGCTGCTCGGTGATCGACTCGGTGATCGAGTGGCCGCGTGGATCACGCTGAACGAACCCATCGTGACGTCGAGCCTCGGCTACGCATTTGGGGTACACGCACCGGGACGTTGGCTCGGCCAAGCCCTCTACCCAGTCGTTCATCACCTGCTGCTCGGGCACGGATTAGCTGTTGAGGCGCTTCGGTCGGTTGGCGTCGCTGGCACGGTCGGCATAACCAACAACCTCGCCCCTGTCCGTGCCGTGAACCCAGACTCGTCAGCTGACGTCGAGGCAGCCGCGTTCTACGACAACTACCGCAATCGCCAGTTCCTCGACCCCATCCTGTTGGGGGAGCAGCCTCTCGACCTCGAGCAGGCCTATCCCGGATCGGACTTCAGCGTCATCCAGGACGGTGACGCCGCAATCATCAGCGCACCCATCGACTTCCTCGGCGTCAACTACTACAACCCGGAGGCAGTCAAGGCCCC
>JAGNDY010000021.1 GCA_018003655.1 Candidatus Nanopelagicales bacterium | reverse complement strand
TGGGTGGATTTGGTCGGATCGGGGTCTGGGCGAACTCGGACAGTACGGACAGTTCCTTCCACCTGGCTCGCATCAGTTCCGCCTCTGCCGGGATGAGTGTGGACATCCAACTCTTCGACGCTGGCGACACCAACGGCGCCGCCGGAACGATTTCCATCCTGCCGCCCACCGACGCCCGATCGGCCGGGTCACCGTTGTCGCTGGCCACACGTTGCACAGGTCAGGGCGAGGTTGTTGGCAGCCCGAGTTCACCGACAAGTCTGACTCCCTGTCAGCTATACCCCGTCTCCAGTTCCAACGGCTACCAGGGTCAAAGCCAAATCATTCGGGTTGGCCTGCCTGCTGACTACACCTGCAACGATGCCTCAGGTGACGGCTGCTGGTTCAAGATTCGCATGCAATTCCCAGGGGCGGTTCACGACGTCACCACGTGGTCGACGGACTTGGTTGGGCAACCCGTGCGGCTCGTGCAATGACCCTGGTGCAGCCACATTCCTGACCTAGGACGCGCGGGTGCAACGCTCACGGCCCGCGCAAGGGCCCGGGACGAAGGTCCCAAGAGGTCAGGACGCTTGGAACGGGTTAACTGCGCTGCGGGTGGGTCATGCTCTTGGGTGAGACGAAAACACCTGGAGGCCGATCGTGTCGCACTACAAAATGCCCGCCCTGGAAGAGAAGGGCTTCGTCGTTCTGGATTCCTACGGCGACCTCGTCGATCCCCAAGAGTGGCAATCGCTGGAGTACGTCGACTGGAAGTCCTCCGGTGACACCCGGTTCGCGCCGTTGGCCAGTGCCTACGGCGACATCGAGTGCAACGGCTTCTGGCACTTCAACCCACCGAAGCCTGACAAAGACGGGGTATGGATCGACAGTCAAACGGCCAAGTCGCCAACGCTGACGTGGCGAGCCCAAGAGCCGGGAGCGAACGTCGGTCGGTGCCGCATCATTGAACTGCAGCCCAATAGCTATGCCGATGCTCTCTACAACTCACATCTGGATGACAACAACCGGCTCAACCCCGAGGGTGAAGGGTGGGTTGTTCGATGCTTCATGCAGTTGACCCACAACCCGAACTCGGTGATGGTGCTGCGCGAGGACGTGCGAGACCCACGAACCGAAACGCGCATCAGCCTCCCAGCGGGCGCCCAACTCGTTGTTGACTCCGAACGGATGTGGCATTCGGTCTGGCACCAGGGCACCGAACCACGCTATTGCCTCATCACGTCGTACGAGTCCAGTCCGCAACTAGAGAAGTGGATCATGGGCAACCACCCGACGACCGAGGTTGACGTTACGCAGCTTGACTCCAGCTTTGCCGTCGAGCAGGAGAACGAGGCACAGTCGCGACGCGACGCTCGCACTGCCTTTTACGGCTACGACCCTACGAGTGTGATGTCGGAGGCCTAGCCGCCAGGAGGGACCTCGCTGGGCACTACCTCGGCCGCTTCTCGGTGCAGGCCAGTCGCGTACCAACCGCCGGTGGCAGCGAGCTGAGCCGGAGTACCGCGTTCGATAACGCGACCTGCGTCTAACACGATGACCTCATCCACGTCCCCCAAACCTGCCAGGGTGTGGGTGATGACCAGCGTGGCTCCCCCAGCACGAACCGCGAGGATGTCGGTCATCAGCTGATCAGCAGTCTGCAAGTCAAGGTGCTCGGTCGGCTCATCAAAGATCGCGATCTGCGGATCGGCCAGCAGCACCCGGGCCAGGGCCAGCCGCTGCCGCTGCCCGCCGGATAACTGCGCGCCGTGCTCACCGACTGAGGTATCCAAGCCACGAGGAAGGCTGTCAACCCAGGTACCCAACTCCGCGCGGTTCAACGCCTCCATAACCTGCTCATCGGTCGCCGTTGGCACTGCGAGCCGGACGTTCGCGGCAACCGTGTTGTCGAAGATGTGGGAGTCCTGCGCGAGCAAACACACCCGCCGCCGAATATCGTCTCCGGTGAGTTCATCGACATTCACCTCACCAAGTTCAATGTCTCCCTCATGAGGAAGGAATTTCACCAGCGCGGCGGCGATCGTTGATTTGCCCGAGCCACTCGGACCAACCAGGGCGATTCGCCGACCCGGGCTCAAGTCAAGGTTGAAGTCCGTAACAGCTGGCGCATCGGTTCCTGGCCAGGTCACCCGCAGGTTATGCGCAGTGAGCGCGTTCGGCAGGGCCGACAGAGATGCCGACTCCACTGGGTCAGGCACGGGGTCAACCGTGTCGAGCAGCTCAATCACCCGGTCCGCGCTCGCCCGTGCCCGCACGAGCGAAATCGCTGCAGTAGGCAGCGCTTGAACGATCTCGAAGCTGATGAGTGGCAGCAGGACGACAACCGCCAGGTTCACCCCCGACAGTCCACCAGCCCGAACTGCCGGTACCGCAACCAAGACAACGGCGACCAACGCGATGCCCTGGACGGCGGTGGTCAACGCTGCCGCCAAACCAAGTCCGCGAGCTGCATGCTGCTCCGTACGCGAGATCGCAGCATCCAGGTCACTGATACGTGTGCGATTCGCGTTCTGTGCTCCCGCCGCGACCACATCGGCACTCACTCGAAGATCGGTCATCAGGGCTGCAGCGAGTTCACCCTTGAGACCCACCTCAACCTCAGCAGCCGTTCGCCCAACCCGCGCTGTCAGTAGCGGTGAGAAGATGCCAGCCACCAACAGGCCGATCAGCAGAAAGACCCCACCCATCGGCAGCAACCAGAACATCAAGATCACCACCAACGCTCCGACGGTGATCGCAGTACTCCTCGGTAGCAACACCCGCAGGCCGTACTCAGCAGTCGTATCCACGTCATCGACGAGGCGCCGCAAGGCATCTCCACGCCGCAGTCGTGGCGCGCCAGCTGGCGCGACGACCGCGAGACGGGCCACTAGCTTGGTGCGCAGCGTGGTCAGGCCCATCAAGGCAGCACTGTGTGACACCAGACGTTCGGTGTAGCGGAAGACTCCACGGCCAAGGCCAAAGGCCCGCACCGCCACCACCGCGATACCCAGGGCCAGGATCGGTGGCTGCAGCGCGGCCTTCGAAATCAGCCAGCCGCTGGTGGCAAGTAATCCGATTGCACAGATCATTGTCAGCGCACCGAGCAGCAGCGCCAAGAGTCCGCGAGCCCGAACAGGCCGGATATCCGCCCAAACGCGCCGTAGCGCCGCCTGCGAGTTGTGCTCCTGCCCCGCCATCATCGGACCTGCGCAAGCGTGTCGCCAGGGGTCGGCGGGGTTCTCGGGCCCGACACATGGATGACCGAATCCGCCCGCGCGATCAAGGCGTCGCGGTGCGCGACGACCAGGACGGTGGCTCTCTGGGCCAGTTCGTCGATCGCGGTGAGTACGGCGGCTTCCGTCTGACCGTCCAAGGCAGCCGTTGGTTCATCCAACAGAATTAACTCGGCTCGCTGATAGAAGGCTCTGGCCAGCGCGATCCTGCGCGCTTGGCCCACGGAGACCCGTTTGCCACCCTCGCCAACCAGGGTCTGCGAGCCGTCGTCGAGCGAGGTGATCAGGTCTGTGAGCCCCACCGCGGCGAGGGCAGCGTCCACCCTGATCGGATCGATTCGCTGGTCACCGAGTGACACGTTGGCAGCGATGGTGTCGCTGACCAACTGCGGATCCTGACCAATCCAGCAAACGCGTGCACGCCAAGCGTCGATGTCGAAATCGCCCAGGTCCGTCGCGGTCCCGTTGCAATCGACGGTGACCTTTCCCGCACCCGGGTCGATGAAGCGTTCAAGCACCGACACTGCGGTGGATTTGCCGACGCCCGAGGGCCCAACCAGCGCGGTGACGGATCGTGGCTGGATCCGGAAACTGAGCGACTCGACGGCTGGTGCGACCCGACTGGGATAGGTGACCGAAACCTCGTCGAACACGACGGTTGCCGCGCTCAGGTCGGGTACGTCAGTAACGGGACCACTGCGCGCGGTGGGTGTCTCCAGGATCTCGATCATGTCCCCGGCTGCGCCCAGACCCTCAGCGGCTGCGTGGAAGTGCATACCAACGAGCCGCAGCGGCAAGTAGATCTCCGGCACCAGGATGAGCACCAGCAAGCCGGCGTGCAACGTCATGGTTCCGTCCACCAGCCTGATTCCGATGGAGACGGCAACGATCGCAACCGACAGCATGGCCAGTACCTCCAGCACGAGTGCCGAGAGGAAGGAGATACGCAGCACTCCCATGGTTGTCGTGCGGTACTTGTCGCCGATCTGCTGAACATTGCGAGCCTGGGCGTTGGCCCGCCCGAAAGCCTTGAGCGTGGGCATTCCGGCCACGACGTCCACAAAGTGTCCAGACAACTGACTGAGCGTCCGCCATTGTCGGTCGACTTTGGACTGAGTGAACTTGCCTATCAAGATCATAAATACCGGGATCAACGGGAGCGTCAGCACGACGATGAGCGCGGCCAGGGGGTCCGCCAAAAGCACAACTAATCCGACGGTCAACGGAACGATAACGGCCAACACCAGTTGCGGCAGGTACCGAGCGAAGTACGAATCCAAACCGTCGATGCCGCGGGTCACCAGTTGGGTCAACGCGGCCGAATTGCGACCACTTCGCCACACGGGTCCAAGGGCCTCAACGTGCTCCACGACACCGAGGCGCAGTTGACTCTTCGCCTGTGCGGCCGCCCGATAGGCAAGCGCCTCGGTCAGGTAACTCATCGCGACTCGACCGATGATCGCGCCGACCAGCAGGTAGATGGCACCACTGATTTCGGCAAGTTGGGCGCCGTCCAGGAAGACCGGGACGACGATGTCAGTGATCGCGAACGCTTGCGCGATCAGCAGCCCTGCGGTCACCGCCCCAATCAGGATCGCAGCAACCAAGAACCCCCGCGTTGCGCTGGCGAAGCGCAATAGGCGGGGGTCAAATGGCCTTAGCTGACTCCGACGGATTTCTCTACCTCCGAGGGCAAGTCTAGAGAACCCGCCTCGGGGTTGGTGATGGCATCGGCACTGATCCGCTTGCGGAAGACCCAGTACGTCCAGGCTTGGTAGATCAACACAATCGGCGTGAAGATGATCGCGACGATCGTCATGACCTTCAGGGTGTAGTCAGAACTTGACGCGTTCGTGACGGTCAACGATGCAATCGGGTTGTCGCGGTCCTGCATGAGGTACGGGAACAGGACGCTGAACAAGAAGGCGACTGCACCGACGAGGGTCACTGAACTGAAGACAAACGCCCAGCCGTCTCGACCAAGCCAATGCATCGCGATGCCGGCGACCCAGGCAAGCGCCCCGATGACGACCAGCGCCCACGTCCACGTCTTGTCGCTGTACGCCAGTTGCGTCCACAGCAGGAAAGTCACGGCCAGGACGGCGGCCACCAGCCCCCAGATCTTGCCTTGGGCGACTGCGCGCTCACGCAAGTCACCAGTGGTCTTCAGCGCGAGGAATAGGCATCCCTGTGTCAGGAAGAGCGTGAGGGTAACGAGTCCGCCGAGCAAGGCATAGGGATTGAGCAGATTGAAGAATCCACCGTCGTAGACCGAGCCTCCGACCGTCGCCGCTCCGGTCACCATGTTGGTCGATTCAGAGAGCCTCAGCGGAACGCCGCGAACGAGGTTCGCAAAAGCGACGCCCCACAGCAGAGCGGGCAGGAACGAGCCGACGACGATGGCGATGTCGAAGTTCTTTCGCCACCTGACGCTCGAACGTTTTGATCGGTACTCGAATGAGACACCGCGGATGATCAGGGCGACCAGGATGAGCAACAGCGGCAGGTAGAAGCCGCTGAAGAGAGTGGCGTACCACTGGGGGAAGGCCGCAAACGTGGCCCCGCCAGCGACGATGAGCCATACCTCGTTGCCGTCCCAGACCGGACCAAGAGTCGTCAGCATGGTGCGCCGCTCAGACTCCGTCTTGCCAATGACGGGTAGCAGGATGCCAACGCCGAAGTCGAAGCCCTCGAGGACGAAGTAGCCGCTCCAGAGGACCGCGATCAAGACGAACCAGACGGTTGTCAGTTCCATTTCCGGCTCCTCAGTAGCTGATGGACAGTGGGCGGTCAGAAGACGCGTCTGCGTCCTCCAGGAAGGGGTCCTCGACCGTCTCCGGCGGACCGATGATGACCGCTCGGCGCAAGAGGCCGAATTCAACGACCGCCAGGGCCCCGTACAGGAGGGTCAGCGTGATCATCGAGGTCCACACCATCCATGGGGTAGATGTCGGCGACACTCCCTGACTGGTCTTGAGGAGGCCGAACACGACCCATGGTTGGCGGCCCATCTCGGTGAAGATCCAACCAAAGCTCATGGCGGCAACCGGGAGGAACGGGATGGTCAAACCGGCGCGTGCAAACCACTTGGAAGTGGGTTGTCGACCCTTGCGCGTGATCCACAGCGCCCACAGCGCGAACACCGAGGCGATCATGCCGACGCCGATCATCAACCGGAACATCCAGTAAGCCACCGGAATGTTGGGTTTGTAGTCCCCCGGACCGAACTGCTGCTCGTACTGCGCTTGCAGGTTGTTGATTCCCTGGACCTCACCGTTCCAGGTGCTCGTCGCGAGCAAGGACAGTCCGTGCGGAATGTCGATGCTGAACAGCGGCTTGGAACCATCCAGGGTTCCAACGGTGAAGATGCTAAATGCTGCTGGCGCGGACGTCTCGTACAGCGCCTCAGCGGCGGCCATCTTCATCGGTTGCTGCTGCACCATGATCTTGGCCTCAGAATCGCCTGTCCACGCGATGCCGACGGACGCAACCAGGATCGTCCAGGCACCCAACTTGACGCAGGCCCGGGCCATGTCCGTGGACCGCCCGCGCACCAGGTACCAAGCAGCAATGCCAGCGACCACGGCACCGGAGACCATGAACGCGCCAGCCATGACGTGCAGAAAGGCGAAGACTGCGGTGTTCTGGGTGAGAACATCACCGAAGTTCTGCAGCTCGACCCGCCCCAGCTCAGGGTTGTACTGATACGCGGTGGGGTGCTGCATGAACGAGTTGGCGGCCAAGATGAAGTAGGCGGAAAGCATCGTTCCGATGGACGCGAGCCAGATCGTGGCCAAGTGAACCTTCTTCGGCAATCGGTCCCAGCCGAAGATCCACAGCCCGATGAAGGTCGACTCAAGGAAGAACGCGAGCAGACCCTCCACGGCCAATGGCGCTCCGAAGATGTCCCCGACGAAGCGAGAGAAGTCGCTCCAGTTCATCCCGAACTGGAACTCCTGCACGATGCCGGTAACGACACCCATGGCGAAGTTGATCAGGAAGAGTTTTCCGAAGAACTTGGTGGCTTTGAGCCACTTTTCATTGTCGGTTCGCACCCATGCCGTCTGCATGATGGCGACCATGAAGCTCAGTCCCAAAGTGATGGGGACAAACAAAAAGTGGTAGACGGTGACGATGCCGAATTGCCAACGCGAGAGATCCAGTGCGCTCATACCCGAATAGTGCCAGTTACAAACCGGTGAACCCGCCGGAATCGGACCCGGGCCCACTCCGAGAAAAGTCCTGATTCTCACGGGACCAAAGTCCCAAATCACGCATTATGGCGGGCTGCGAGTGAGGCACGTCTCGTCACTTGGTTGGTGCGCCTGCGGAACCCGTCGAGTAGCGGATACCGTGCGACGGTGATCCAGGCGAGCCCGAAGATTCGCGTGTTCCTGCTCGACGACCATGAGGTCGTCCGGCGTGGGGTGGCCGAGTTACTCCAGTCCGAGGGTGATGTTGAGATCGTTGGCGAAGCGGCGACCGCCGCGCAGGCAATGTCGCGCATCCCGGCGTTGCGGCCCGACGTCGCCGTCTTGGATGTCCAATTGCCCGATGGCGACGGCGTAACCGTGTGCCGCGAGCTGCGCAGCGAAATGCCCGAACTCAAGTGCTTGATGCTGACTTCATTCGTTGATGATGAGGCCCTGTTGGATGCAATCGTCGCCGGCGCGGCAGGCTACGTCCTCAAACAGATTCGGGGCACAGATTTGATCGGCGCCGTTCGAACGGTTGCGGCGGGCGGCTCGCTGCTGGACCCCCAGACGACTGCCCGGGTGATGGACCGCATCCGGACCGACGCCACCAAGGTCGACCCGCTCGCCAGCCTCACCGACCAGGAGCGCCGCATTCTTGACCTCATCGGTCAGGGTATGACCAACCGGCAGATTGGCGAGGAGCTCTTCCTGGCGGAGAAGACCGTCAAGAACTACGTGTCGAGCATCCTGGCAAAGCTGGGCTTGCAGCGGCGTACACAGGCGGCGGTCTTCGCAGTGAAGGCCGCCAGGGATAGCTAGCGCGACCCGGCGACCAAACCCTCACGCACCGACGATGGGCACCGACCAGGTGAGTTCGGTGGCCCAATCGGTGTCCAGAGACTGGTCGTCACCACGAACGAGCGGCGAGCCTTCATCGGAACGCACCAGGAACGTGCCGCCATGACCAACCGCTCGATTCGCAAGATTGGCAAGGCCGCTGCGGCGCAGATCGACGTCACCGGCTGCGAAACCCCGGCCGTCATCCCGGATCGACAGCGTCAGTTCGAAGTCGGTGACGTCGACGGTGACCTCAACGTTGGACGCGTGAGCGTGCCGGGCGATGTTTGACAGGGCTTCCCTGACCACAACGATCAGGTCATCGCCAACCGCATCTGGAACCGCATCGTCTAGCGGTCCGCGGATGTCGACGATCGGCATCGATCCGAGAATCGAACTCAGTTGCTCGGCCAGACCGATGATGCGGTCGTGCAGCCCGCGGGGTTGATCGCGCTCCACCGTCTGCAGCGAGTAGATGGTTGAACGGATGTCGCTGATGGTCGCGTCAAGATCATCGCTGACCTGGCGGATCCGGTTCTGCGTTGCGCCATCGGCGATGGTCCGGGCGGTTCCCTCGAGCTGCATGCCTGCGGCGAACAACCGCTGGATCACCGAGTCGTGCAGATCCCGCGCGATTCGATCGCGGTCCTCGAAGACCAACACCCGCTCGCTGCCGAGTCGCGCCTGCGCGAGTTCCATCGCCAACTCAGCTTGCGCGGCGAAAGATAGCAACTGCCCGACCGTCTCTCGCCCGAAGTTGGAACCACCCTTTCTGTTGGCCACGGAGAGCACGCCCGCCTGGCGACCGGTGCCAGTCAGCGGCACGGACAGGCAAGGATCGGGCAGTGGCAGCGGAGTCGCCAGCAGGGCCTTGGAGCCGGTGCCGCTGGCGACCTCGACGACAAAGTTGCCGGCCTGGTCTTCGAATCCGATCGCAGCAACGTCCGCCTGCGCGATTTGGCGCGCATGTTCGGCCACGAGTTCCAGTACCTCCCCCGGTTCAGTACCGGCCAGAAGTTGTCGGGTGATCTCCGCTGATGCGCGCTGCCACTGCGCCGTCCGTCGTGCCTCTTGGTAGAGGCGGGCATTTCCGATGGCTATCCCAGCGGCTGCGGCGAGCATGACGAGGAGCGCCTCATCCGCATCGTTGAACGACTCGCCGTGATTCTTCTCCGTCAAGTAGAGGTTCCCGTACACCTGACCATCTGTGGTAACCGGCACTCCCAGAAAGGAGGTCATCGGTGGGTGGTGCGGGGGGAACCCCACTGACGCGGGATGCGACGACAGGTCGCCAAGGCGAAGTGGCCGGGGATCTTGGGTAAGCAGACCGAGTATCCCGTAACCGCGCGGCAGGTCGCCAACTTGTTGGCGCTCGTGCTCGGTCATTCCGACCGTGTGAAATGCCACGAGTTGATCTGTTCCATCGGTATCTGCGAGCACCCCGAGGGCCCCGTAGCGGCAATCGACGAGTGACACCGCGGCCTCGACGATCCGGTCGAGCAGGGTAGCGAGCTCCAGGTCGCGACCGACGCTCATGATGGCAGTCATCAACTCGTTGAGTCTGCCGTCCGTCACGTCCAACTTGACTGTGTTCGGCACCGCCCTAGCGTGACATATCGGCCATTTGAGGCACGCTACGCGGCTGATCTGCTGCCGAATCGGCCATCGGGGGTGACATCCGTGGCGATCCACGCAACTATGGGTCAACCAAGGAACGCGCCGCACATGGGAGGGGCACTATGAAGATTGCATCGGTAATCGCAAACAAGGGCGACTTCGTCGCGACGGTCGCTCCCGAATCCACGGTCTCGTCGCTGTTGTCGAGCCTGGCCGAATTTGGTATCGGTGCGGTCGTCGTGACGGGAGTTGATTCGACCATCGTCGGGATCGTCTCGGAGCGCGACGTGGCGCGATCGCTGAACGCAAGCGGCGCGGTCATTCTGGACGCTCCGGTCTCGCAGATCATGACCGACGTCATTGCGGTCTGCACACCCGATACCGCCGTTGAGGACGTCATGGTCGTCATGACCGAAAAGCGCGTTCGTCACCTGCCGGTGATGGACGGCGAGGACATGGTCGGAATCGTTTCCATCGGCGACATCGTCAAAGCCCGAATCGAGAAGTTGGAAGAAGAACGCAAGTCCCTGATGAGCTATATCACCAGCTAGCGCTAGCGGTCGTCGCTGACTGGGTCCTCCGGCAGCGTTCTTGCGTTGTACTCCACCAGCCGCCACTTGGGGGTCGGGGGCACATCGGGGAATCGTTCGGTCGGACCGGTCCGCAGATCTGCCAGGGAGTTCGCGACGCCGTTTGTCTCTGCCAACACGCACCACGCGCAATTGGTCAGCACACCCAGGATTCCCCAGTGCTCGGTCGGCAGCCCGAGCATGCTGCCGATCGCCGCACGCGCTGAACCTCCGTGAGTAGCGACGACCAGTGCCCCGCCCGCCGGAACGTCAGCAAGAGCCTCGTCGATGGCCAAGAGCATCCGCGTAGCGACCTCGCTACGTCGTTCACCGCCACCAGGTGCCAAGTTTGACCCAGCGGCCCATGCGGCCAGTTCCTCACCGAAATCACGCTCGAGAGCTGGCCGGTCCAGGCCCTCCCAGGCGCCCGCGTGGGTTTCGCGGAGCCGCGGGTCAATCCGAACCGGCAAATCGACGAGTTGACCCAACGTAACGGCCGTGTGCCGTGCCCTTTCCAGGTCACTGCTGATAATCATCGACGGTCCCATGAGGGCCAACGTCGGCGCGGCCGCTGCCGCTTGCGCGCGACCAACCTCATCGAGGGGAACATCGCTGTGACCCTGGAATCTGCGAGCGGCGTTCCAGGCGGTCCGGCCGTGCCGCCACAGGACGACTCGGCGACCGTTCAGGATCGGTCCCCGGCCAGCACCGGCAACGGCAACGCGGGGCAGTCGTTCCAGAGCTTCTCGAGCCGGTAGAAGGCACGCGTCTGTTCGAGTTGGACATGGACGACGATCTCGGGGTAGTCCAGCAGCACCCAGTGACCGTCCCGCTCGCCCTCGCGGTGGAGGAACTTCTCGCCCAGCTCCAACAAGCGGTCCTCAACGTTGTCGACAATTGCCTTGACCTGCCGTTCGTTACTGGCCGAACAGACGACAAAGACATCGGACAGCGCCAGGTGCGAACTGACATCGATGGCGACGATGTCTGTCGCAAGCTTGTCGGCAGCGGCCTGTGCTGCGGCGATCGCAAATTCCTGAGCTCGTTGCGAAGCGGTCACATACTCCCTCTCGTTGGATGGTTTCACCCGGTCAGGTCATCTCAGCGCTTCATCGCGTCTAACGCACTTCTTCGGACCTGGCTGACCGAACCTGCTTCTAGGGTGTCACACCGCTGGCCTGGGCGTTGCCGACATTGTTCCCGGCGAGGTCGACGGCGTTGCGGTGCCGTCGAGCACATCCAGCCCCAGCAACACGGTCGCCTGCACTCCCACCACCTGCTCGCGCGAGACCTGGATCGCCGACTTCGGCAGGCCGAGGGCTGTTGCCAAGGGCACACCGAGTGACTCCTTGGCTGCCTGACTTGCCACGAACACCCGGCTCGTTGTTGAGCGTGGACGTTGCCCACCCCAGACGAAGGTGTTTCCGGCGTTCACGACAGCCTCTTTGGCCGTAACAAAGCTCCCGCTACTGATCCCCTCGCTCACCATCCGAATGCGTGGCAACGCACCGTTCTCACCGACCGCCGGCAACGACGGGCCGAACAGGTCGCTGACCACTGCAAATGCAGCCTGCGGGTTCTGCGTGAAGGTGGCTGCCGGGCCACTGTCGGAGCCGGAAACAGGCAGTGAGGTTGTCGTGGTTGCCCGCTCAGCCAGGGCAGTCTGGTATTCGAGCAAAGCGTTGGCGATGTAATCCGGCGACTCGCTAATTCGCGATGATGATCCGAGGCTGCCGACAATGCTGCGGACGCGGTCAACATTGCCGGGCAATTGTCGGATCACCTTGCCCCATACCTCGTCGAATCGAGCCATTCGAGCAGCCTGCGGCTCCTTTGGGCCAAGCGCTATGGCGTACTGCGCGGCAGCTGGTCCAAACACTCGACGGTTGCCGGCCTTTGCCAAGACCGTCTTGGTTCCGTCCGGATTGACCCTGACGACCGGCTGCGGCAGGTCGAGGGTGATCCCACCGACGGCGTCCACCATCGCGGCCAAGGCCAGCCGATCCATAATCCAACCACCCTGGATGGCAACCCCGAGTTGATTGCTCACCAACCCCGTCGACGCTGGCACCGGACGTGGGCCAATCTCGGCGAGGGTCACCGTCCCGGTCTGCTCCACATCAACACCGAGGCCGGGCTGCAGCGAGAGCCAGCTGCCGGTCGCGGGAGAGCCCTCGGTGCCGAGCACGATTGCTCCAGCAATCGCGTCAGTGTCATCACGAACTGCGGTGAAGATGGTCTTCTGCGCCACGGTGGTGGACGGGGATGGCAGCGGCTCGGGCGTGGGGTTGGCAGCCGGGCGAGTACGCACCAGGACGGCGATGAGAATGCAGACCACCACCAGGGCCAGTGAGCCGAGCGCGACGACCGTACGCCGAGTCACGGCGCCACGTCCTGATGCCGAATCACCGGACGACGTCCAAGTACAGACCACGCTCGCGAATGAAGCTGACGACCGCTGACGGCACGAGGTAGTCGATCGGCTCGCCTGCCCCTACCCTGCGTCGGCACTCGCTGGAGGAGATCGATAGCCCCGGAATCTCGACGAGTTCGACGTCTACGGCAGCACCAGTCGGGTTGGTCAACTGGTGGTCGGGGCGGCTCACCGCAACGAAGTGGGCAAGGCCGGCCAACTCGTCGGCATTGCGCCATGTGTTGATGGACGTCAGCGTGTCCGCTCCGGCGATGAAGAAGAGTTCGGAGTCTGGCTCAAGTTCAAGGGCCAGATCGCGAAGAGTGTCCACCGTGAAGGTCGGCCCGGCTCGATCCACGTCAACCCTGGAGGAGCAGAACCGCGGGTCGGGATCGGTGGCGAGTTCAGCCATCCGCAGGCGATCCGCCGAATCACTCACAACTCGGTCCACCTTCTGCCATGGCTCGCCCGTCGGCACGAAAATCACCCGATCAAGATCCAACCGGAAACAGACTTCAGACGCCGCCAGCAGGTGGCCAAAGTGGATGGGGTCGAACGTGCCACCCATCACTCCGACGCGGTTCACCACGTCGGGACTCTAGACAACGATGCTCAGCGGTCGACGTTGAGGCGAGTGATGGCGTAGACCGCGATCGCAAGCACCGCAAACGCGAATAGCCCGTAACCCCAGTCGGGCAGGTAGTACTGGATGTTCTCCGGTACCGGGTTGGACTCGCTGGAACCGCCGGGGTAGGTCCCGTTGACAGTCTCTGCCGCGAGGGCGACCACGTTCAGCAACATGCCGCAGACTCTAGCGGTGCTGACCTAGGAACGCACATGCCCATCACCAGTAACGATGTATTTTGTTGTGGTCAATTCCGTCAGACCCATGGGACCGCGGGCATGCAGCTTCTGCGTGGAGATGCCGATCTCCGCCCCAAAACCGAACTCGGCACCGTCAGTGAACCGAGTGGAGGCGTTGACCATCACGGCGGCAGAGTCCACCTCGTTGGCGAATCGTTCAATCGCCCCAGCAGAGTCACTGACAATCGCCTCGGTATGACCGGTTGACCAGCGGCGGATGTGATCGATCGCCGCATCGATCGAATCGACGACACCGGCAGCGATGTCCAGCGAGTAATACTCGGCAGCCCAGTCCTCGTCAGTGGCTGCGGGCACGTCGACGTTGATGGACTTCCCGACGATTTGGAACTCGTCGTCACCGTGAACAGTGACGCCCGCATCATTCAGTGCGCTGATCACGGCGGGCAAGAACTCGTCGGCAATGTCGGCATGCACCAGCAGGCTCTCGGCGGCATTACACACGCTCGGCCGTTGGGTCTTTGCGTTGAGCACGATCGCGACCGCTGAGTCGATGTCGGCACCGGCATCCACGTAGACGTGGCAATTGCCAACACCAGTCTCGATGACTGGGACAGTGGCATTCTCGATCACCGACTTGATCAGGTCCCCGCCGCCGCGAGGAATGATCACGTCGACGAGACCGCGGGCCGTCAGTAACTGTGCCACCGATTCGTGGGTGGTTCCGGGAACCATCAGCACACAATCAACCGGGACCGCCGTCTGCGCCAGCGCCTCGCGCATAACCGCAACCAGCGCGACGTTGGAGTGGTAGGCCGACGAGGACCCCCGCAACAGCGCCGCGTTCCCACTCTTGAGGGCGAGCACCGCGGCATCCACGGTCACATTCGGCCGGGCCTCATAGATCATCCCGACGACGCCCATGGGTACTCGAAGCTGCCGAATACGCAGGCCGTTGGCCAGCGTGTATCCGCGGATAACCTCCCCAACTGGGTCATTGAGACCAGCCACGTCACGGACGGCCTCGGCGATGGCCGCTATCCGCGCAGGGGTCAGAGTCAGCCGGTCGATCAGGGCGTCGCTGGTGCCGTTGTGGCGAGCGCTCGCGACGTCGCCTCGGTTGGCGGTCACGATGCGATCAACATTGCTCTCAAGCGCGTCGGCGATGGCAAGCAGTGCCGCGTCCTTGTCAGCTCGAGTGAGCACCGCCAGCTTGGCCGAGGCGACCCGGGCGGCGGCCGCGACTGACAGAGTGGATTCGACTACCGGGTTCGTGTTCACGCGGCAACCTTAAGGCAGGGGCGCGCTGCGGGGTGCGTCAATCAGACAGGATGACCAGGTCATCGCGGTGCACGAGTTCGCGCTCGTACTCAACGCCGAGGGTGCTGGACAGTTCGCGAGTGGATTTGCCGAGCAGGGGTGGCAACTCTGAGGCATCGAAGTTGATGATCCCGCGAGCGAAGACGACGCCGCGCGGATCCGCAAGGTCCACCGGGTCGCCGGCCACGAACTCGCCAGTCGCCGAGGTGACACCAGCGGGGAGCAAGGAGGCTTTGCGCTCGACAATGGCTCGTACAGCCCCCTCATCAAGGAAGATCGTCCCGCGTGCCTCCGAAGCATGGGCAAGCCACAACAACCTGGTGGGACGACGTTTGCCGGTTGGATAGAACAGAGTTCCGACGTGTCCCCCGGTCATCGCCTCGCGCGCCTGCCTGGCGGAGGTGAGAACAACGGGTACGCCGGCTGCGGTTGCGGTGCTCGCTGCCTTCACCTTGGTCGCCATTCCCCCGCGACCAACGCTGCTTGCCGATCCACCAATCGACACAGCGTTCAAGTCCGCGGTCGAGCGGATGTCTGAGACCACCGCGCTGCCCGCACGACTCGGCGGCCCGTCGTAGAGACCATCTACATCGCTGAGCAAAATGAGTGCGTCGGCATGCACGACGTGCGCGACCAGGGCCGCGAGTTGGTCGTTGTCCCCGAACCGGATCTCTTCGGTGGCTACGGTGTCGTTCTCGTTCACGATTGGCACCACACCAAGGTCCAGCAGCCGAGTCAGAGTCCGCTGGGCGTTGCGATAGTGAGCGCGTCGGCCGATGTCGTCGGCAGTCAAAAGCACCTGTCCGACTGTCAGGCCGTGCTCGGCAAACCGCGCTGCGTACGCGCCAACCAACACGCCCTGACCGACACTGGCGGCTGCCTGCTGGGTTGCCAGATCTCCTGGTCGTTTGGTGAGCCCGAGTGGGCCGATTCCGGCAGCAATCGCCCCGCTTGAGACCAGGACCACCTGCCGACCCGACTTCACCTGCTCCGCGACCACGTCGACCAGCCCGTTGACGCGGGTGGCGTCGATCTGGCCGGCGGATGTCGTTAGCGATGACGACCCCGTCTTGACGACCACCCGCCTGGCTGATCCGATGCGCGCACGCAGCTGCTCGTGCGGACTCACGACTCCTCCAGGCGCCGATCAGTCCCACGTGGAGCGGCTGCGGCCTCGTCGCCGGCGAAGACCGATGGCCGCCAGTCGAACACGACTGCGTTGTCGTCCTCGCCAATGATCACGGTCGCTCCAGGGGTGGCACCGAGTTTCACGAGCTCCTCTTCCACGCCAAGTCGGGCGAGGCGGTCTGCAAGGTAGCCAACGGCCTCATCGTTACTGAAGTCGGTCTGGCGGACCCAGCGAGTGGGTCGGGCACCCCGCACGCGGTAGCCCTCCTGCTCCAGGACGACGGAGAACCCCGAGTCGTCGACGGCCAACGGCCGCACGATCACCAGCGCGGGAGTCTCCGCTTCCGCAGCGGCCTGCGCGCGCGCGACCTTGACAATGTCCGCCATCGCGAACTTCAACGCGGGCAATCCAACGTGGGATGCCGTGGAGATTGGGAACACTTGCCAGCCACGCTGCTGCAACATGGGCGAGACCAGCTCTGCCAACTCCTGCGCCTCGGGAACATCGCATTTGTTCAGCGCCACTAGCCGCGGTCGATCGGCGAGACCGCCGTAGGCCGCGAGTTCCGCTTCGATCGCGTCGATGTCGCTGAGGGGATCGCGGTTGGGCTCCAGCGTGGCGCAGTCAACGACATGCACCAGCGCCGAGCACCGTTCGATGTGACGAAGAAACTCCAGTCCCAGACCTTTGCCCTCGCTGGCTCCCGGGATCAGCCCAGGAACGTCGGCGACAGTGAAGACCGTGTCCCCGGCCTGCACAACTCCCAGGTGAGGCACCAGGGTCGTGAACGGGTAGTCGGCGATCTTGGGCTTGGCAGCACTGAGGACCGAGACCAGACTCGATTTGCCCGCCGACGGGAAACCGACCAGGCCGACGTCGGCCAGGGTTTTGAGCTCCAATACCACGTTGAAGGATTCGCCCGGTTCGCCCAGCAGCGCAAAGCCGGGAGCCTTGCGGCGTTGGCTGGCCAGCGAGGAGTTGCCTAGCCCGCCACGTCCGCCCTTGGCGATGATGAACTGCGCGCCGGGGCCGACCAAGTCAGCCAGGGCCTCACCGGCTTCGGTAGTCACCACGGTCCCGTCCGGAACCGGGATCACGACGTCGTTGCCGTCCGCACCATCGCGGTGAGAACCCTTGCCCACCCCGCCGTTGTCGGCCCGGCGATGGGGTGAACGATGGATGTCCAGCAGGCTGCTGGTGTCGGGGGTAACAACAACGACGACATTGCCGCCGCGACCGCCGTTGCCGCCATCTGGACCGCCGAGTGGCTTGAACTTCTCCCGGTGTATCGATGCGCAGCCGTGCCCACCGTCGCCAGCCTGGGCGTGCAGAATCGCACGGTCTACAAATGTGCTCATGGGAACCTCCGAATATGCGAAGGCTCGATCGAGAAGCCCGTGCTATTGCGAGACAGCGACGATGTTGACGACTTTGCGGCCACGACGGGTCCCGAAGTCGACGGTGCCCTCTGCCAGTGCGAACAGCGTGTCATCGCCGCCACGGCCGACGTTCTCGCCTGGATGGAAGTGGGTTCCGCGCTGACGGACGATGATTTCGCCGGCACTCACCAACTGACCACCGAAGCGCTTGACGCCGAGGCGTTGGGCGTTGGAGTCGCGGCCGTTCCTAGTGCTCGAAGCACCTTTCTTATGTGCCATTACGTCACTTTCCCGTGGTGATCGCCGTGACCTTCAGCGTGGTCAAACGCTGACGGTGTCCTTGACGACGGCGGTAGCCGGTCTTGTTCTTGAACTTGCCGATGTCGATCTTGGGGCCCTTGCCGTGCGCCATGATCTCCGCTGAGACGTCGACCTTGCCCAATTCTGCGGCATCGTGGGTGATCTGGTCACCATCGACAACGAGCAATGCGGGCAGCGAGACGGCGGTCCCGGGCTCTCCCTCGACGCGGTCGAGTTCGACCACGTCTCCGACGGCGACCTTCTCTTGCCGGCCACCTGCGCGAACGATCGCGTACACGCTGAACTCCCTCAATAAGACTTGCTTGGCTGATACTTCTACTTCGAAGCGGCGCCGCGACTGGCGGACACGTTGGGCGAAGCGGCAGACCGCGCACCCAACCAGACTGCGCAGCGGACGCCGGAAACCTTTCCCAAGGGTACGCCCCCTAGGTCAGGTTCGGTCAACCGGGACACTGTCACTGCGATTGGTCAGACTCACCCGATCCGTCGGAGTCGTTCGGCCCATCGGTGGCAGGCTGCGCTGCCGCGCCGTCGGTGGACGGCGGACCTGGGCCGTCACCGTCAGTTCCGGAGTCCGCTGTCGACCCGGCCGCGGTGTCGGCTGCGGTGTCGGCTGCGGATTGGGCTGTGGTTTCGTCCACGGTTTCCGCATCTGCCGGCTCGTCACCGACCGGCTCGTCACCGCCGGGATCGGACTCGGCTTTCGGCTGTTGTGGCGCCCCCGGAATGGGGCCAGCCGGACGTGCCCGTCGGCGCCTCGGCTCGGCTTCGCCGGTGTGCTGATCCACCGGATTGGTTTGCACCTTCACGCCGCGACCGTTGCAGCACTCACAGGGCGTGCTGAAGGTTTCCAGCAGTCCCTGACCGATCCGCTTGCGCGTCATTTGGACCAGGCCCAGCGACGTCACCTCGGCGACCTGATGTTTGGTTCGGTCTCTGCCCAGACACTCCAGCAACCGCCGCAGCACCAGATCCCGGTTGCTCTCCAGCACCATGTCGATGAAGTCGATAACGATGATGCCGCCGGTGTCGCGCAGTCGAAGTTGGCGCACGATCTCTTCGGCGGCCTCCAGGTTGTTTCGGGTGACGGTCTCCTCAAGGTTGCCGCCCTGCCCCGTGAACTTGCCCGTGTTGACGTCGACAACCGTCATCGCCTCGGTGTGATCGATGACCAATGAGCCGCCCGAGGGCAGCCAGACCTTGCGGTCGAGGGCTTTGGCGAGTTGTTCGTCGATGCGATGTGCGGAGAAGACGTCCGCGTTGCTGGTCCAGCGACTGACGCGGTCCGCAAGATCGGGGGCGACCCCAGCGATGTAGTCCTCAATCGTGGTCGTTGCTCGGCTTCCAGACACGATCAACTTGGAGAAGTCCTCGTTGAAGATGTCCCTGACGACCCGAGTGGCTAGATCCGGTTCAGCATGCAGCAGTTCCGGAGCCTTGACACTGCTGGTCTTGGCGTTGAGACGTTCCCATTGCTCGGTGAGCCGGGCAACGTCATGGTTGATCTGCTCCTCGGTGGCTCCCTCCGCTGCGGTCCGGACAATGACGCCAGACCCTTCCGGCAGCGCGTTGCGCAGGAGCTTCTTGAGCCGACTGCGCTCACTGTCGGGCAGCCTGCGGCTGATTCCTGTCATCGAGCCGCCGGGAACGTACACGAGGTAGCGACCGGGCAGCGAAATCTGACTCGTCAGACGCGCACCTTTGTGGCCGACTGGATCTTTGGTCACCTGGACCAACACAGCGTCACCAGACTTCAGCGCCAACTCGATGCGCTTTGGCTGGCCTTCGAGGCCAGCCGCGTCCCAGTTCACTTCGCCGGCGTACAGCACGGCATTGCGTCCGCGACCGATGTCGACAAACGCCGCCTCCATCGACGGGAGCACGTTCTGAACCCGCCCGAGGTAGACGTTGCCGACCATTGACGTGGACACGGAACGGTTCACGTAGTGCTCGGCCAGCACGTTGTCCTCCAGCACGGCGATCTGAGTGCGGTCCTCGTGTTGGCGAACAACCATGACGCGGTCGACGCTCTCGCGGCGAGCCAGGAACTCGGCTTCGGTCAGGATTGGAGCGCGCCGACGACCCGCCTCCCGACCTTCGCGCCGACGCTGCTTCTTGGCTTCAAGTCGGGTCGATCCGCGCACACTCGTGACCTGGTCAGCAGCTTCGCGCGCTTCGCGAACGTGGACGACGGTGTTCGGCGGATCATCGTCATTGTTGTTTGCGCCACCGCTGGCAGTTCGACGCCGGCGGCGCCGGCGGCGGGTGTTCGCCGAGCCCGACTGACCATTGCCAGCCGACTCATCGTCACCGTCGTCTTCGTCGTCGACTGAATCGCCGCCATCCTCATCGGCCTCATCGCCGTTGTCATCGTCGGAGCCGTCCTCACCACCTGGCTTGCGGCGGCGGCGGCCACCCCGACGTCGGCGGCGGCGCTTGGGTCCGCCATCACCCGCTTCATCGGATTCTGAGTCGTTGCCGTCAGTCTCTTCGGCCCCTTCGGCGTCGGACTCCCCGGTCGCCTGCCCGCTGTCGAGCTCCGCGCGGCGCGGACGGGGCGGGAGTGCGGGCACATCGGGCGGAGGTTGGAACAGTGCCGCCGCGTTGGCGACCGGCGCGGTCGGTGCCGATCCAGCGTCGGCCGTTGCTGACTCGTCCACCGGGTCGGTGGGAGCGGCGAACGCTGCCGAGAACTCAGCGGGTGCCCCCGCCGGCCGACTCGCGGCTCGCCGCCGACGTTTCGGAGCTGCTGCACCGTCGGCGGGCTTTCCCGCAGCACCGGCACCAGCAGCGTCAGCACTGCCTGATGTGTCAGCGCCAGGGTCTGCCGATAGTTCGACCTGCGCCACGGCGACTTGTTCCTCCTCGGCCGAGATTGCGCCAGGCGGCTCATCGGAAGTCTGCGGTGGCGCAAAAGTCGGTGCCACTACCGGGCCGTCGGCGTCCGAATCGGCGGAAAGCTCCACCTGCGCAACAGCGAGTTGCTCTTCTTCTTGCGTGATCGCGTCAGCGACGTCGCCCGAGGGGGGCGTGTTCTCGTCGTCGAGCATGGAGATGCTCCTGGTCCGGCCCTCCCCCGACTGACGGCATAGCCGCAGTCGCGTTCGGGCCTTTCGTCGGCGCCGGGCGAGCCCGGCGCGAAAGCTTGGGTTGTGCTACGCCTGAATGCGCAAACCACCTGGCTTGCTCAGGCGCCGACGCCGGCCTCGGGTTCCTCGGGGACACCGGTGCTCCGAATTACGGAGCCTCAGCGCGTTCCGCACTCTTCTGGTCAGTCCCAGCGCGATCTGGCGCCAGCGGGTCACTGACCGTCCGAGCATCTGCAGCCAGTCGCCCCTGCGCCAGCCGGGTCACCTGGGGCGGCACCGGCGGCGCGAGGTCAGCAACTTGCCGCAGGGCGGCGAGGACGTCGTCGGGTCGTACGGACGGGGTTCCGTGCGTGACAACCACCGTGAGTATCGCACACGGATCGACCTCATCGGGAGACAAACGGACCTCAACTGTCGCGATCGCTGCCCGGGCGTCGAAGGTTCGCATTCCCGATTTGGTCATCCGTTGCACCTCGATTGCCTCGCTCGCCAATAGCTTCTCGGCGGCCTCGCGAGCGACTTCGGCACTGACCTTGGGCAACGTGAACTGCCAAACGCTGGCCTCAAGCCGGGAAACGAGGTCCCCCTCGCGGACCCGGACCGCGTCGACGATGTCGAGCCCAGTGGGCATGGCTTGGTCGAGGGCAACCCGCAGTTGCTCAACGTCAAACTCCTGCGCCAAGCCGATCTCGATGTACTCGGCCTCGCTGGCGACACCGGTTGGGGCGGCGTTGGCGTAGGAGATCTTCGGATGCGGTCGAAAACCCGCCGAATACGCCATCGGCACCTTTGCCCGCCGCAGCGCCCGTTCGAAAGCGCGCTGAAAATCGCGGTGGCTGGAGAACCGCAACCGGCCTCGCTTGGCGTATTGCAACCGCACCTTCATGACCGGCGGGATGAACTCCCGGCCCGGATCGCGACCGCTCACTGGGCGATGACCGTCAGCGGCAGTAGCTGTCGACCGGTCGGCCCGATCTGGATCTCGGTGTCGAGTTGGTCGCACACGCCGCAGTCAAAACACGGAGTCCAGCGGCAGTCATCGACCTCGACCTCGTTGAGCGCGTCCTGCCAGTCCTCCCACAGCCAACTGCGATCAAGGCCCGCATCGAGGTGATCCCACGGAAGAACCTCGGCTTCGTCCCGCTCGCGGGTCGTGTACCAGGCGACATCAACGGGCTCGTCGACCAAAGCCGCCTGTGCCGCGGCCATCCAGCCGTCGAAGGAGAAGTGCTCACTCCAACCGTCGAACCGGGCGCCATCGCGCCAGGCTGCCTCGATGATTGCGCCGGTTCGGCGATCACCACGCGACAGCAATCCCTCGACCACACCCGGGCGGCCATCGTGGTACCGGAAACCAATCGCCTTGCCGACCTCACGATCGTTGCGGATAGCGTTGCGCAGCTTGTGCAGCCGATCGTCGGTCTGCTCCCACCCGAGTTGTGCGGCCCACTGAAATGGTGTGTGCGGTTTGGGGACAAAGCCGCCGATGGATACGGTGCAGCGAATATCGCGTCGGCCGGTCACAGCCCGTCCGGAGCGAATGACCTCCCGGGCCAGATCAGCAATCTCCAGGACGTCCTCGTCGGTTTCGGTGGGGAGTCCGCACATGAAATAGAGCTTGACCTGCCGCCAGCCCGCCTCGTACGCGGTCGTGACCGTTCTGATCAGGTCCTCTTTGCTGACCGTCTTGTTGATCACCCTGCGAATCCGCTCGCTGCCGCCCTCGGGAGCAAAAGTGAGTCCGGACCGTCGACCGTTGCGGGTGAGTTCGTTGGCCAACGTGATGTTGAAGGCGTCCACCCGCGTCGAGGGCAGCGACAGCGATGTATTTGTTCCCTCGTACCGGTCGGCGAGTTGGGTGGCGACCTCGCCAATCTCAGAATGATCGGCACTCGACAGACTCAACAATCCAACTTCGTCGAAGCCCGTGGCACACAGTCCCGCCTCGACAATCGTGCCGATGGTGTCGATGCTTCGTTCCCGAACTGGACGGGTGATCATTCCGGCCTGGCAAAAGCGGCAGCCGCGCGTGCAGCCGCGGAAGATCTCGACGGATGAGCGCTCGTGGACCGTCTCTGCCAGCGGTACCAGGGGGGCCTTCGGGTAGGGCCACTCGTCGAGGTCCATCACTGTTCGTTTGGCTACCCGCCACGGGGCTTCGGGTCGATTCGGGACAACGCGGTGAATACGACCATCGGGCAGGTAGTCGACGTCGTAGAAGGACGGGACGTAGACGCCCTCGATCTCTGCGAGTCTCGACAGCAAACCCGCGCGTCCATCGATCTGGCCCGCGGACTTCCACGCGGCAGTTACGTCGGTGATGTCGAGCGCTGCCTGCTCGCCGTCACCGAGGACAGCGGCGTCGATGAATCGGGAGATGGGTTCGGGGTTAAAGGCCGCGTGTCCGCCAGCGACCACGATGGGATCCGCATCGCCTCGATCCGCGGCGTGCAGCGGAATCCCCGCCAGGTCGACTGCGGTCAGCATGTTGGTGTAGCCAAGCTCGGTCGAGAATGACAGCCCGAACACGTCAAAATCGCCGACTGCGCGATGGGCATCGACAGTGAACTGCGGAACGTGATGTTCGCGCATCAGCGCCTCGAGGTCCGGCCACACCGCGTAGGTGCGCTCAGCGAGGGCATCGGCACGCTCATTGAGCACTTCGTAGAGTATTTGGACGCCCTGGTTCGGCAGACCAACCTCGTAGGCGTCCGGGTACATCAGTACCCAGCGAACCGTCGCAGACTCCCATGGCTTGATCGTTGAGTTGAGCTCCCCGCCGACGTACTGCACGGGTTTGCTCACGAACGGCAAGAGCCGTTCAAGTTCGGGGAAGACGGTCTGACCTGTGTCGCGCACCAGTCCAGGGTACGGTGCCGTCGCGCCTTGGGCAGATCCCGTCCGTCAGGCTTGGTAGGCGATCTCCCCATCGATGCGGGTCTCACTGCAGGTGATCGATTCCCAACTGTGGGGATCGGCCGTCCAGGGGTTGTCGGACAGGATCGCGTAGTCCGCCTTCTTGCCTACCTCAAGCGTCCCGCGGTCGTCGGCGTGATTCTGCCAGGCCGCATCCGTGGTGATGGCCATGAGAGCTTGCTCAACAGTCACACACTCGTCAGCATTTAGGACCTCGCCGTTGCCGCGCATAACTCGGGTGGTTGCGGTTTGTGCCGAAAGCAACGGGTGGATGGGGGTCACGTTGTAGTCCGAATGCAACGACGGCCGTAAGCCGGCCTTCAGGGCGCTGGCGACCATGTCGAGGCGATCGGCACGCTCGGGGCCAAGGATCTTCTGCTGGAATACCTCTCCCCAGTAGTAGACGTGGTTCATGAGGAAACTCGGCGAGACTCCGAGCTGGGCCATCCGGGCGAAGTTGCCCTCGAACGCAAACGAACAGTGCTCAATGCGATGCCTCAGGTCATCGGGTGCCCGACCGGCGAGGGTCGCCTCGTAGCCTTCAAGCGCGAACTCCACCGCCGCGTCACCGTTGGCGTGAACCATCAACTGCCAGCCCTCGTCGAGCCCGGCCGTCATCACCGCGCGCAGTTCCGCTGGCGACATGTTGGCGTGCCCGCCCGTGTCCTCACCCAGGTACGGCTGCTCAAAGTAGCCCGATCGACCTTGGTTGGAGCCGTCGGTCACGATCTTCCAGGCATCGGCGCGGACCATGCCATCGCCAGCGAACGGCGTGACGCCAGCCTCCTTCCATGGATCGGCACCAACGAGCGACCACTGCGCGGTCGACACCCGGACTGGCAGCCGCTTGAAGCCGTTGAGCTGGTGCAACAAGGCGACCTCGCCCGTGCCGATCACCGCACCTGTGGCTGCCTCTCGAACCGAGGTCACCCCGGACATCGCGGCATCGGTCAGGATCTTGATGATGGTCGCGGCGGCATCCTGCTGGGAGGGCTGCGGAACGACGCCGAGGAACGGAACGATCGCTCCTGACTCACTCAGAACGCCATTGAGTTTGCCGTCTACGCGACCGTACGAACCACCTGGCGGATCAGTGACGTCGTCAGGGACGTTGGCCAACTCGAACGCCTTGGAGTTGACGTAGCCAAAGTGCATGGAGGCGTTGAGGATGAACACCGGATTGTCGGGTGCGACTTGGTCGAGGATCGCGCGAGTGAGGTCGGGCTCGCCGTCATACAGGCTCGGGTCGAACTGTTTTCCGGTCACCCATTGCCCATCGGGGGTCTTCGCCGCGAGCGCCTTGACTTTGGCGACCACGTCGTCAAACGTCGGATTCGCCAGCGCAGACAAATCTGGCCACGGCTCCACCAGCATCGTCGTCCACACATGCATGTGTGGCTCGATCAGCCCCGGACTGATGACTCCGTCGGCCGCAGTGATGATTTTCGTCCCAGGACCGACGAGGCCTTCGAGGTCAGCAGCCGACCCGATCCCGGTGATGACCCCGCCACTGATGGCCATCCCGCCCGCTTCGGGCGCGCCTGGCACACCGGTGGCGATTCGGCCGAGCACCAGCTTCTCCGCCTTAGCGGTGACCGGCCGCCAGTAGTTGGCTGGGGTCGCGACTGACACCGGCACCGCGAGGTGCGAGGCCATCGCCGCGTGCAGCGGATTCGGCGAGCAGCAGGCAATCTCGTGCTGGTGCGTGCGGTACATGTGGATCCAATCAACGTGGTCGGCCGACGTCGTAAGACGGTAGTGACTCGCTCACACCGACGCCCAAGATGGAAGTTGCGATTCACCCGCGCGCCGAGACCTTGCGGCTGCCGCCAACTGCCGTGCTAGTGACGGCTGCGCAGGTGAACGCTCTGGAGCAGCCCGATGCCAATCCACGCAGCGAACATCGATGTGCCGCCGTAGGAGACGAATGGCAGGGGCACCCCGGTGACCGGCATGATGCCCAGATTCATGCCGATGTTCTCGAAGGCCTGGAAGGCGAACCAGCACACCACCCCGGTAGCGACCAACCGGCCGAACGGATCGCGGGCATCGCGGGCGATCTGGATTCCTCGCCACAACACCACCCCAACCAAGGCAATTAGCAGGCCTGCACCGATGAGGCCAAGTTCTTCCCCCGCGACGGAGAAGACGAAGTCAGTCTGCTGGTACGGCACAAACGCGCCCTGAGTCTGATTGCCATGGAAGAGGCCCTGGCCCAACAGGCCACCACCGCCGATGGCGATCCGTGCCTGGTTGGTGTTGTAGCCGACGCCTTGCAGATCCCGATTCGGGTCGGTGAACGACAACAGTCGATCCACTTGGTACTGGTCGAGGACCCCCGAGGCCATCGCGACGATCGCCGCGAGTCCGGCGGCGGCGAGCAGACCGACCACCCAGCGACTGCGGGCGTTCGACACCGCGACGATCCCGATCACGATTGTTCCGATGATCAGAACCGTGCCCAAGTCCGGCTGTAGCATGATGAGCGCAGCAGGACCACCGGCCCACAGCAGCGCGTAGCGGACATCGACATCCTTAGGTACATCACTGCCGACATCCCGCTCGGCGAGCACCATCGCCATCGCGAGGATGACCACAATTTTGGCGAATTCCCCCGGTTGCAGCGTGAAGCCCGCCGGCAGGGTGATCCAGGCGTGGGCGCCGTTGATTGACGTCCCCAGCGGGGTGAGCACCAACAGCAGCAACGTGACGACAAAGCCGTAGACCAACGGGGTATAGGCGCGCAAAGTGCGGTAGTCGAGCCGGGTGACTCCGTACGCCAGCGCGAGGCCCAGACCCAGGTTGAGCAGATGTTTGGTGAGGAACGTGTTGGGGTCGTCGTCGGCCGCAAGGAGTCGGCCGCGCGTTGCTGACCACACCAGCACGGCACCAACGAGCGATAGTGCAAGCGCGGCGGCGATCAAGGTGAGGTCCAGGCGTCGCAGGGTGACTACGTTCGACCGGAACTTTTTCGCCACGGTCGCCCGGCGATCTGTTGCCTGCGGTCGTCGGGTGACGACGACCGCGTCGGGCTGCGTCGCCGGAACTGTCCGCTTCAGGGTCGGTGGGCCAGGTTCAAGCATCGCACCGGGGGCCTCGGAGCTGCGGGGTTGACGCGAGTCGGTGTCGGTCATGGCGTCGACCTCGGTGGACGGTCGCTGGGAAGCAAACCGATTCCGGTCTCCGACGAGGGTCCCGACGGAGTCGGCGACGGCTCAGTTGCCGTGGCCGCGGACTCGCCGGCCGGTCCCTGTGTCGCTTGAGCTGAGGGTCGCTTGGTTGCCACGGCAGAATCGGTCGGGCCGGGGGTCGCCTGGCTCTCGCTGCCGGATCCTTGCCCCATTCCATCACTGGTCACGGCCGGGATTTCGACGCTCGGTTGACCTCCCTTGAGCACGCTCTTGGCAGGATCCACCGTCGACCCCGACACCCCATAGAGGGCCGCGTAGATCGCCCGCACGCTCGGGCCACAGGTGCCCGAACCAGTGCCACCCTGGGCAACCATGCACGTCACCGCATACTTCGGTGCCTGCGCTGGAGCGAAAGAGGCGAACCACGAGGTCGAGGTCTTACCGACGACCTCGGCCGTTCCGGTTTTGGCTGCGACGCGCACCTTGTTGTTGGGGAAACCCTGGAAGACTCCGCTCGCCGTGCCGTCAACGACGGTGTTGGACAGAGCGTCGCGGATGTAGCGCAACGTTGCGGCCGACGCGGTGAGCTTGCCAGCCTCCTGCGGGGAGGTCTGTGAGACGACCGCACCGGATTGATCGACCACCGCGCGGGACAGTTGCGGCTGCCACAGCGTTCCCCCGTTGGCGATCGCCGCATAGGCCATTGTCATCTGCAGCGGAGTGACCCCAGTTTCGCCCTGCCCGATCGCAAAGTTCAGCGCGTCACCAGCGCGGTACCGGTCGCCTTCGGCGCAAAAATCCCGGGCGTAGGCCTTAAGGAGCTTGGCGCGTTCAGCGGGTTGCACCTCTGGGTAGCCCGTCGACGCCCGCTTGCAATAGTCGTCTTTGCGCTGCGCGTAGTTGGCCTTCTTCTCGGCTCGCCCAATGATGCGCCCCGCGTACTCCCCCGGCAGATCGATGCCGGTCTTCTTGCCGAGCCCGAAGTCGCGGGCCTCATTGACCATGGCCTCCTTTGCATTGGTGTCTGATGCCAGGCCGCCGTCCTTCTGCCACAACTGGTTGGCAAGCCGGTAGAAGACCGTGTCACAGGAAACGGACAGCGCTCGGGCCAACGTGATGTCGCCGTACGCGTGCGACTCGTAGTTGCTGAACGACTGACCGCCCACGTTGTAGGAACTCGGGCACGGGATCTTCTGACTGCCCGAGTAGCCGGCCTCGAGCACAGCGGCAGTGGAGATTGCCTTGAACGTCGACGCCGGGGAATAGACGCCCTGGGTTGCCCGATCGAGCAGCGGGTTGCCACGTTTCTCGCTTGTCAATTTGGCGTAGTTGGCCGCGCTGATGCCGCCAACCCACAAACCCGGGTCATAGGTGGGCGCGGAGGCCAGTGCCAGGACGTGACCATTCGTCACGTCGGTCACCACGATTGACCCGGAATCGCCGGGCAGATCCTGCTTGCGCGCGAGATCGAGCGCGGCCTGGAGTTGCTCTTCGACGACTGCCTGCAAGTGCGCATCGATATTTGTCACGACGTTGTCGCCAGGCACCGCCGCCCGATTCTCAAGCGTTTGACCGACCTTGCCCGATCTGCTCACAGCGACCCGCTGGACGCCCGGCTGAC
>JAGNDY010000020.1 GCA_018003655.1 Candidatus Nanopelagicales bacterium | reverse complement strand
GCTTGAGCGCTTTGGGGGTGCTGCCACCACTCTGATCAAGTGCTGCGATAAAGCCCGGTGCGTTCTTCATCTTGTCGAACTGCTGCTGATTCATGATGATGGCTCTCCCAGTGACGTTTGTGCTCCCGAACCTTCCTTGTTCCAGCCTCGCACAGGTTGGCGGCAGGGACGAGGGGTCAGAGGGAACTGGTTTGGTGACCGGCTAGCGGGCGATGCCGAGCAGGCGCAGAATCTCCAGGTACAGCCACACAATGGAAGCCGCGAGCGAGACACCGAAGGTCCAGTCATAGGCGGCATCAGCGCCCATCTTCAGCGCGCGATCAGTCTGACCGATATCGATCAGCAGCGACCACGAGGCCAAAGCGACACCGACTAAGCAAAGGATGATCCCCAACGGACCCATTCCGTAGAGGCCCCAGCCGTTTCCGGCACCGAAGAAAACCGCGGAAAAGACTGAGACGACGGCGATGAGGATGTAGCCGATCAACATTCCGAAGAACAGCCGCGTTGCCTTGCTGGCCTTCTTGCCGAATGGGGTCGAGTACAGAACGAGCATTCCGATGGTTCCCGCAGCCGTTCCGACGACGGCCTGCGGGATGATCGCGACGTTGCCGCCGTAGGCGACCGCTGAGCTGGTGAAGCCGCCGACGATGAGGCCGAGTAGGGCGCTGTAGCCCAGCGCCAGGCCGGGATGGATCGGAGCCCGCTTCATCATCACGACACCAACGATCATGGTGACAATGAGCAAACCGAGGTACAGGATGAAGGAACTCGCCAGCAGGATCGCACCCGGTACGGCTGCGACCAAAACGACGCCCAGGCACGCTGCGGTCTTGATGAGGACATCGGGCAATGTGAGGACCCGGCCGGTTGGCTTTGCTTGACCTTTGACAACGGTCGCCGTCGCCTCGTTCAGCATTCGGTTGTTCGCCACTCTTGCCTCCGTGGTCTGGTTTCCGGGACTTGCCGACAGTCTAGGCATGCTCAAACGCAAAACGAACCGGCCGCAGCGGCGACGTCGGTGGATCTACGCGGACTTGGCGACGGTGCGCAGCGCGGTGGGTGTCTCAGCACGTTCCGGCGGCGGCACCGTCCACCGAGCACGCGTCGGCGCCCTCGCCTCCTTCGCCCGTGATGGTCGTCAGTGGCTCGCGGGATTCCCACGCTTGGTTCAGTGCCGACAGCAGCGTGTCTGCCGGCTGTGCGCCGGAGACTCCTAGGCGGCCAGCGATGACGAAAAATGGCACGCCACTGATGCCGTAGTTGCGTGCCTGGGCTTCGTCCGCGCGCACTGCGTCGGCGTACCGATCAGACGTGAGTACCGACTTCACGTCGACCTCATCGAGGCCAACCGAAACGGCAACTTCGGCCAAGGCGTCGTGATTCGACACCGACAGGCCATTGGTGAAGGTTCCCTTGTCGAATGCCTCCTTCAGCGCATCCTGCTGGCCGCTGTCGCGGGCCAAGTGGAGCAGCCGGTGGGCATCGAACGTGTTTCCCGGTCGGGAGATGCTGAAGTCGAAGGTGAGACCCTCTCCCGCCGCTGTCTCGGTCATGCTGTCGAGCATCTGCTGGGCCTGCGCGGTGGACGTGCCGTACTTGCCCGCCAACTTCGCCGCGTAGTCACCGGCAACGTCACTGCTCGGCGCAGCGTGCGGGTCGAGTTCAAAGGAGCGCCAGATCAGCTCGACCTGATCCGCGTGATCGAAGCGTTTCAGAGCGGCCTCGAACTTGCGCTTGCCGATGTAGCACCACGGGCACACGATGTCTGACCAGATCTCAACTCTCATGCCACGTCCAACAACTGGTCGCGACCGTCTGTTCCAGGCGCTAGGCATTGTGGTCGAAACACTCGCCGCGCGACACAATGGCCAAGTGACCAATCGCCTTGCTGACGCCACCAGCCCGTACCTGCAGCAGCACGCCGACAATCCCGTCGATTGGTACCCGTGGGGCGACGAGGCGTTCGCGGAGGCGAAGCGCCGCGACGTACCGGTGTTCCTGTCGATCGGCTACGCGGCCTGCCACTGGTGCCACGTGATGGCGCATGAGTCGTTCGAGGACGAGGCCACCGCGGCGATCCTCAACGACCGGTTTGTCTGCATCAAGGTCGACCGAGAAGAACGCCCTGACGTCGACGCGGTGTACATGTCGGCGCTGCAGGCATTGACCGGCCAGGGCGGCTGGCCGATGAGTGTCTTCCTCGATACCGAACGCCGACCCTTCCATGCTGGCACCTACTTTCCACCCGAACCGCGGCATGGGTCGCCGAGCTTCCGGCAGATTCTGTTGGCGTTGTCGCAGGCGTGGACCGAGCGCCGCGCCGACGTCGAGGCCAGCGCCGAGCGCATCACGGCCGCGCTAGCGAGCAACCAACCCGGCGAGATCGACAAGCCAGAGCCGGTCGTCGGCGACACTGCCGGCACCTCCCTGGCGGACCGCCTGCGCGAGACCTGCTCCACTGCCGTCGAGGGTCTGGCCAGAGACTTCGACCACCAACACGCTGGCTTCGGCCGTGCGCCGAAGTTCCCACCGTCATCTGTGCTGGAGTTCCTGCTCCGATGGGGCGCGGCCGGTACGCCCGCGACCGCAGGAACCGCCACCGCGACGAACGACCGTCGCGCCCTCGACATGGTTGCGGCAACCTGTGAGGCGATGGCCCGCGGCGGTATCTACGACCAACTCGCGGGCGGGTTCGCGCGCTACAGCGTCGACCGGGCGTGGATCGTGCCGCACTTCGAGAAGATGCTCTACGACAACGCATTGCTACTTCAGGTCTATACACACTGGTACCGAGCGACCGGCTCCCCGCTGGCCGAACGGATCACCCGCGAGACGGCGGAGTTCCTCCTGCGTGATCTGCGCACCGAACAGGGCGGGTTCGCCGCCTCGCTGGATGCCGACGCACCGGTTGAGCCCGGCGGTCACGCGCACGAGGGTGCGTCCTACGCCTGGCGGCCCAACCAACTGACCGACGCCCTGGGTGAGACGGACGCCGCACTGGCGGCCGAAGTGCTGCTGGTCACCCCCGGCGGCACCTTCGAGGACGGCGCGTCCGTGCTGCAACTCCCGGCTGATCCCAACTGGTTGTGGTGGTCGCGGGTGCGAACGAAGTTGCTTGAGTCTCGCAATGAACGTCCACAGCCGGCCCGCGATGACAAGGTGGTCGCGGCGTGGAACGGATTGGCGATCACCGGTCTCGCGCAAGCCGGCGCGCTGCTTGACGAGCCGAGCTGGATCGCCGCAGCCGTGGCGGCCGCCGAACTGCTTGAGCGCCTGCACATCACGCGCCGCGCCGACGGCACGCTGCAGTCGCTGACCCGCACCTCGCGAGACGGTACGGCGTCAGCCAGCGCTCCGGCCGTGCTGGAGGACTACGGCGACGTTGCCAGTGCGCTGGTCACGCTGTTCGGCGTAACCGGAGAACCACGATGGCTTGACCTGGCCGGCGACCTGCTCGACGTCGTACTGGCGCAGTTCATTGACGAGTCCGGTGCGTTCTTCGACACCGCCGCCGATGCCGAGCAGCTGTTCATCCGGCCCAGCGATCCCGCCGATCTTGCGGCGCCATCTGGCTGGTCGGCCGCGACCGAAGCGTTGCTCAGCTACGGGTCGCTGATGGCCTCACCGCAGCACCTAGCCGCCGGCGAACAGGGTCTGCTGATGGCCGAGCAACTGGGGTCGCGCTCGCCCCGATTCGCTGGCTGGCTGCTCGCTGCCGCTGCGGCCTACGTGGATGGGCCACAGGTGGTGGTAATCGTCGGCGAGGCAGCAGACCCGCAGCGCGGCGAGCTACACCGAACCGCGCTGCGGTCTACCGCGCCCGGTCTGGTGGTCGCCGTCGGGGTTGAGCGACCGGACGAAGCGGGTCCCTTCCTGGGCAAGCGGACGATCAACGGCGCGACAGCGGCCTACGTCTGCCGGGGAACAACCTGTTCTGCACCCATCACTGACGCATCGGGATTGGCAGCCGCGCTGAACTGATTGATCCGAAGGGTCGACATTCGTTCACGCTGAAAGCGAAACGTGCGAGTATTCAGACCGTGGGTCTCAGCGATGTCGCGTACCAGTTGTACGCCAAACAACTTGTGTCGCAGATCGACCACGACCGAATCCCCCGCCACGTTGGTGTTGTCCTGGACGGGAACCGGCGCTGGGCGAGTTTGCAAGGGTCTGAGAGTCACCACGGTCACCGCGCGGGCGCAGCCAAGATCGAGGAGTTCGTGGGCTGGTGCGAGGAGGTGGGCGTCGAGGTTGTCACTCTCTGGCTGCTGAGCACCGACAACCTGGCCAGGCCATCTGACGAGCTTGAGCACCTCTACACGATCATCACCGACACTGTCACCGACTTGGCGGCCACCGGCAGGTGGCACATCCATCCGGTCGGCGCGTTGGATCTGCTGCCGGACGACACCGCCCGCGCGCTCAAGGAGGCCGACGCTGCCACGTCGGCGGTCACCGGCGTCACCGTCAACGTTGCCGTCGGCTACGGCGGTCGTCGTGAACTCGTCGATGCCGTTCGGGCGCTCTTGCAGGAGCAGGCAGCGTTGGGCACCAGCCTGGACGAGTTGGCACAGGTCATTGACGTTGAGCACATCGCTGAGCACCTCTACACAAAGGGCCAGCCCGACCCGGACCTGTTGATTCGCACTTCGGGCGAGCAGCGACTGTCCGGCTTCATGCTCTGGCAGAGCGCGAACTCCGAGTTCTACTTCTGCGAGGCGTACTGGCCCGATTTCCGCAAGGTCGACTTCTTGCGAGCTCTGCGCTCCTACGCCCAGCGCGAGCGACGCTTCGGCGCGTAAGCCCCGCACATTCGCCCCGGAGCAGGCGGGACATTCCGAGTCGCATCCGTTCCGGAAACCGGGGCGGTCGGCTGTCCACGCAATGGCGATTAAGCAATCGCAGGCCCCAACGGTTCACCAAATCGTCGGAGCGGCGTAGCGGGTATTTCACGATTTAGTGCCTAGCGTGACCATTGTGACGATCACTTACGTGCTTGACACCAGCGTCCTGCTCAGCGATCCCAATGCGATCAACCGGTTTGACGAGCACGAGGTCATACTCCCGGTCGTCGTCGTGACTGAGTTGGAGGCTAAACGCTCGCACGCGGAACTCGGCTACTTCGCCCGAACGGCCCTGCGAATGCTCGACGACCTGCGCGTCATTAACGGCCGCCTCGACGAGCCGGTGCCACTGCCCGGTGGTGGCTCGCTGCGCGTTGAGCTCAACCACGCCGACCCGCGGGTGCTGCCCAGCGGATTCCAATCCGGCGACAACGACAGCCGCATCCTTGCCGTCGCGCAGGCGTTCTCCTTGGAGGGTCGTGACGTCGTGCTGGTGAGCAAGGACCTGCCGATGCGCGTCAAGGCATCGGCGATGGGTCTCATGGCCGAGGAGTACAAAGCCGAGTTGGCGGTCACCTCTGGCTGGACGGGGATGACCGAGGCGTCGGTTTCCAACGAATTCATCGACGACCTCTATGAGTTCGGGGCTGCCGATCTGGATGAGGCCCGTGACCTGCCTTGCCACACGGGCGTGGTCCTGTATTCCGAACGCGGCAGCGCGCTCGGGCGCGTGCAGGCAGACAAGCGCGTCCACCTGGTGCGAGGAGATCGGGAGGCGTTTGGCCTGCACGGTCGAAGTGCAGAGCAACGGATCGCGCTCGATCTACTGCTCGATCCCGACATCGGCATCGTCTCGTTGGGTGGCCGAGCAGGAACCGGCAAATCGGCCCTCGCATTGAGCGCGGGACTTGAGGCTGTGCTGGAGCGCCAGGCTCATCGCAAGGTCATGGTCTTCCGACCCCTGTATGCGGTCGGCGGCCAAGAACTCGGCTATCTGCCCGGCAGTGAGACCGACAAGATGGCTCCCTGGGGTCAGGCGGTGTTCGACACCCTGTCGGCGATCACAACGCCGGAGATCGTGGAGGAAGTCATTGCCCGCGACCTCATTGAGGTACTGCCACTGACGCATATCCGCGGTCGGTCACTCCACGATGCGTTCGTCATCGTCGACGAGGCGCAATCGCTGGAACGCAATGTGTTGCTGACTGTGCTGTCGCGAATTGGTCGCGACTCTCGCGTCGTTCTCACCCACGACGTGGGTCAGCGCGACAACCTGCGCGTTGGTCGGTACGACGGTGTCGTCGCTGTGGTGGAAAAGCTCAAGGGTCATCCGCTGTTCGCCCACATCACGCTGCAGCGTTCCGAGCGGTCGCAGATCGCCGCCCTCGTCACCGAACTGCTCGACAGCCCGGTCTGAGGCGCTCTCTTCCCGCCGCAAGCCGCCCAACCGCAACCCCGACGCTGCTTGCCCCGTGTCCGATTTCGGGTGGTATCGCGGATTTCGTGGTAGCTCGTCCGTGCGGCACCTCACCCCGGGGACCGGTACGACTGGTTCCCTCGCGGGCAACCTAACTCTGTAAGTACCCGCAGACGTCACGGCGCCTCCTGCGCCGCGAGCTTCGCATAGCCCGTCTCCAAACCGACCATCTCGGGCAACAACCCCCACCACAAGCGGGTACGTGATCACGCATTGACGCGAAGCCATGCGCGGAACAGATGAAGGAAACCCCATGGACCGCAAGATCATTGCTGGCACCGTCGCTGCGACTGTCGTCGCTATCCCCGCTTTCGCCGCAGTCGCGTACGCGGCCACGACGCCCGAATCCACTCCCACCACCACCGCAACCTCGACGGTTTCGGCAGCGCCCACCGTGGTGAAGGCCAAGCCGGCCAAGGCCAAAGCCCCGTACAAGTTCGGCACCAAGAAGTACAACAAGTGGTACGCCAAGGGCTACATGAAGAAGAAGTACGGCTGGGGCGATGCTCAGTACCGCGCGGTGGTGACCATCTTTGAACACGAGTCCGGCTGGTCCCACCACGCCGAGAACAGCAGCTCCGGCGCCTACGGCATCCCCCAGTCGCTGCCCGGTAGCAAGATGCGCACGTCCGGCAAGGACTGGCGCACCAATCCGGAAACGCAGATCCGCTGGGGCCTGAAGTACATCCACGGCAGCTACGGAACGCCGACCCACGCCTGGGCGTTCTGGCAGTCACACAACTGGTACTAAGCCGAACGACCAGCAACACCGTTGACCGCTGCGATGGCGCCGTTCCCCGTGAGGATCGGCGCCATCGGTGCGTCAACCCATACCCTGTTGCTGTGCCACCGGACATCACCTTCCTCGGACACGCCACCGTGTTGGTGGAGATGGCCGGGCTGCGCGTGCTGACCGACCCCGTGCTCACCGCCCGCGTGACCTTCCTTGGCCGAGTTCCGAGCGCTGTCGACTCCGACGCCTTCGCCGATGTAGACCTTGTCCTCATCTCGCACTTGCACCACGATCATTGCGACATCCGTTCGCTGGCGATGGTGAAGAATGCGCGCGTCATTGTGCCGGCGGGTGCAGGGGAGTTCCTCTACCGCCGTGGGGTGCGCAATCTGATCGAACTGCCAGTTGGCGATCACTACGACATGGGCGAGCTTCGCATCACCGCCCTGCGTGCTGATCACGACGGTTTCCGGACACCGATCGGCCCGCGTGCCGAGGCGATCGGATACATGATCAGCGATCAGTCGGGAACCAACGTGTACTTCGCCGGTGACACTGATGTCTACGACCAGATGGCGCTCCTCCCGCAGCAGTTCGGTCCGGTCGACACGGCCCTGCTGCCGGTGTGGGGCTGGGGGCCAAATCTTGGTCCCGGCCACATGAACCCCGACCGGGCCGTGGACGCTCTCGCGCTGATCCAACCGGCCCACGCGATGCCGATCCACTGGGGCACGTTGTTCCCATACGGATTGCGCGCTATCCGGCCGTCGCTGAGCGCTCTGCTGCAAACCCCGCCGCAGGACTTCGCCCGGGTCGCGAACGAGCGTGGGATCGACTGCGATCTGGTTGTCGTCCAGCCAGGTGACTATGCGGAGTTCGCCCGATGAGCAAGCAACCCAGCAACGACGCGAAGCAGCGCAAACTCGACAAGGCCACTGCGAAGGCCGCTCGTCGCGAGGAACTGTCGGTTCGTAACCAGGCTGGCAAGGACCTCAGCCGTGACCCGTGGCGCGATCGGCACCGGCTGCGCGACATCGTGTGGCGCTTCCTGCTGTCGGTATTCGCGCTCTCGCTGACGATCGCGATCGCTCCGGGAATCAGCGCAAGCACGCCATTGGCGATACCGGTCGCGGCGTTGATCAACTCCATCTTCGCTGCCATGCTCCGGCCGCTTCTCATCCGCGTCGCATTGCCGCTCGGCTGGCTCGGCGCGGCCTTGCTGGCCGTGTTTGGCAACTTCGTGATTTTTCTGATCACGCTGGAGATCGCCCCTGGCATCACGTCCGGCAACCTGGTCGAAATCTTCCTGGCAACCTGGATCTACGCGGTGTTCATGGCGACGGTCCAGTGGTTGCTGGCCTCTGACGATGACAGCGCTTTCCTCATTCAGGCCTTGCGGCAAAGCACGCGTGGCGGCACGTGGGGGGTCAACCTCAGCGATGCGGAGAAGGAGTCCATTGCCGGTGGCGGCCATCCGCAGACCGGGGTCATCTTCGTTCAACTCGATGGCATGCCCGCTCCGGTATTGGACTGGGCAGTGAAGTCCGGCAACCTGCCGACGTTGTCTCGGTGGATCAGATCGGGCTCTTACAAGTGGACCGAATGGCGCGCTCGCCTGCCATCGACAACCCCGGTGTCGCAAGCCGGGCTGCTGCACGGAACCAGCGAGAACATGCCTGCCTTCCGCTGGTATGAAAAGGAATCCGGCCAGTTGCTGGTGGCCAATCACCCGCCGGACGCTGCCGTGATCGAGGAGCGAATCTCCAACGGCCGAGGGCTGCTCGCCGACACCGGCGTGAGCATCTCGAACCTGTTCTCCGGCGACGCGCAGTCACGCCTACTCGTCATGAGCGGAATGAGCAAGGTGCGCTCTGGACTCGGGCCATCGAAGTCGTACGCCTCGTTCTTCACCCACCCGTCGGGCTTCACGCGCGCAGTCGTCTTGACCATCGGCGAGATGATCAAGGAGAAGTATCAGGCGCGTCGCCAGATCCGGCACAACATCGAACCGAGAATCAAACGCAAGGGTTCCTACGTCTTCCTGCGGGGGGTCACCAATGTGCTCCTGCGCGACCTCAATGAGGCCCTGGTCATCGAGTCGATGATGAAGGGCGCCAAGAGCATCTACGTGGACTTTGTCGACTATGACGAGATCGCCCACCACGCCGGTGTTCAACGGCCAGAGTCGCTACGCGCCCTGGAAGGTCTCGACACGGTCCTGGCTCAATTGGAGCGGGTCGTCCGCTATGCGCCGCGTCCCTACCGGTTCGTCTGCGTCTCCGATCACGGGCAGAGCCAAGGGTCAACTTTCAAGCAGCGTTTCGGGGTTCCCCTCGAGACCGTTGTGCGTGACCTGATGGGAATCGACGAGGCCGAGGTCGCGGCCGCGACCGGCTCTGTCGAGGCGTGGGGTCCGGTCAACACCTTCCTCTCACAACTCCAGCAGCAGGATTCGGTAACCGGCGGTCTCACGCGGCGAGCGATGAAGAACCGAACGTCCGATGGCGTCGTTGAGCTTGGCCCCGGAATCGACGAGCACAAGGAGGCCGATTCCGACAGTGATCAACTCACTGAACTGGTGGTAGTTGGTTCGGGTAACCTCGGCGGAATTTGGTTCGCGCAGAAGCCTGGTCGACTCACCGTTGAAGACCTTGAGGCCGACTTCCCGGGGCTGGTCGACGGTTTGGCAACGCACCCTGGGATCAGCTTCCTGCTCGTTGACACGCAGGCTCACGGTCCGGTCGCCATCGGTGCGCACGGTGTTCATTACCTGCTCACCAATGAGATCAGTGGGGAAGACCCGCTAACGCCGTTCGGTGATGAAGCACGAGACGACTTGTTGCGGGTCTCGCGCTTCACCAACGCGCCAGACATCTACGTGAACTCGATGTACGACGCGGCGATCGACGAGGTCGCGGCGTTTGAGGAACTGGTGGGTTGCCACGGCGGCCTTGGTGGCTGGCAGACCCGCGCGATCCTGGTTCACCCCAGCGAAATGGGTATTGATCCAGAGCTACTCGGCAAATCGGGCCGACTTATCGGCGCCGAGGCCGTCCATCACCAGATGGTGCAGTGGCTAGAGCAACTCGGGCATCGGACCAATCTGGAATCGACCAACCTGCCACCGACCGGCGAGATAGCACCGGGCACGGACGGCTTGGCCGATGCGAATCAGGATCAGTACGCGGCTACTCCGACGGTGGGCCGACAGGAATCCGGTTCGCGATAGGCCGCATGGTTTCGGCGAAGAAGTCGTTGCCCTTGTCATCAACGACCACAAAAGCGGGGAAGTTCTCGACATCGATCTTCCACACTGCTTCCATCCCGAGTTCGGGGAAGTCGATGACCTCGACGTGCTTGATGCAGTCAGCGGCCAGCAAGGCAGCTGGTCCACCAATCGATCCCAGGTAGAAGCCACCGTTGGTCTTGCAGGCATCGGTGACCGCCTGCGAGCGGTTTCCCTTCGCCAACATCACAAACGATCCGCCGGCACGCTGGAACGCATCGACATAGGCGTCCATTCGCCCGGCAGTGGTCGGGCCGAACGAGCCAGACGGCATTCCCGCAGGTGTCTTGGCGGGTCCGGCGTAGTAGACGGCATGGTCGCGCAGGTAGTCGGGCATGGGTTCGCCGCGGTCGAGCATCTCCTGAATGCGGGCGTGGGCGATGTCGCGGGCAACGACCAGTGGACCAGTCAGACTCAACCGGGTTTTGACCGGTAGCTGCGACAGTTGCTCACGGATCGTGGTCATCGGAGCGCGTAGATCGACGGTGACCACCTCGTTCGTCGAAGCCTCCGCGAGGTGGTCGTCAGTTACCTCGGGCAAGTACTGCGCCGGGTCGTGTTCGAGCTGCTCCAGGAACACGCCCTCCGGGGTGATCTTGGCCAATGCCTGACGGTCAGCCGAGCAGGACACCGCGATCGCCACCGGTGCGGATGCGCCGTGGCGGGGTAGTCGGATGACGCGAACGTCGTGGCAGAAGTACTTGCCGCCGAACTGGGCTCCGATCCCGAATTCCTGTGTCTGCTTGAGGATCTCGGCTTCCATCTCAAGGTCGCGGTAGCCGTTTCCATGGTCGCCGCCGTGAACCGGCAGCGAATCGTAGTAGCGGGTTGAGGCGTACTTGGCGACCTTGAGCGCGTACTCAGCACTCGTGCCCCCCACTACAACCGCGAGGTGGTACGGCGGACACGCAGCCGTTCCGAGGCTGCGCAGCTTCTCATCGAGGAAGGCACGGAACCGGGTGGGGTTGAGCACAGCCTTGGTCTCTTGGAAGAGGAATGACTTGTTCGCGCTGCCACCACCTTTGGCCATGAACATCAACTCGTATTGCAGCTCGTGGCCAGGCTTGGTGTCGGCGTAGATCTCGATCTGGGCGGGCAGGTTCGTGCCGGTGTTCGTTTCCTCCCACATCGAAAGTGGCGACATTTGGGAATAGCGCAGGTTGAGCTGGCTGAAGGCATCGAAGACGCCGTGGGCCAAGTGCTCCTCGTCCTGGCCAGTTGTCAGTACGTTGCGGCCCTTCTTGCCGGTGATGATGGCGGTGCCGGTGTCCTGGCACATCGGCAGGACACCGCCAGCGGCAACGTTGGCATTCTTGAGTAAGTCGAGGGCGACGAACCGGTCGTTGGCCGATGCCTCTGGATCGTCCAGAATCTTGCGCAATTGGGCAAGATGGCTGGGCCGCAGGAGGTGCTGAATGTCGCGCATCGCCTCGAAGGTCAGCCGCGTGAGCACCGCTGGATCGACCTCAAGAAAGGTTCGTCCCGCACCCTCAACTGTCCGCACACCCTCGGTGGTGACGAGTCGGTAGTTGGTTTGGTCGGCACCCATTGGAAGCAGATCAACATAGGAGAAGTCAGCCATGAGGCGAGCCTACGGTGCAGGTGTCGGTGCCCCGACGGATGCACCGTCGCCGGCCCGGGTGAGGATATTGGCGTGAAGTCCCGACTGAGCCAAACCGCACGCGACATGCTGTTGTCGATCGGTGCGGTCATTGCGCTGGTTGCTTTGATCGCGCTATTCACGTACAAGCCCGCTGACGAGAAGATCCGGGTCGTTGACTACCAACCGACCGTGGCTGCTGCGCGTAGCACCGGGGCCTTCGACGTTGCGGTACCCACGGGTGAGGCCAAGGACTGGAAAGCCACCTCCGTGCGCTACGTCCCGTCAGCTGCCGATCCAAAAATCGCGACCTGGCACTTGGGATTTATCACGCCGACGAATCAATACGCAGCACTTGAACAGACCAACGGCACCGATCCGAACTTCATCAAGGAGTCGACGGCCAAGGGCATGCCGGATGGGGAGCAGGTGATCGATGGGCAGAAGTGGCTGCGCTACTACTCCAGCGACACCGGCCACCGATCGCTGGTTTCCAGTAAGAACGGGATCACGACGATTGTGACCGGCACTTTGACCTACGACGAACTCGTTGCCATGGCGACGTCGCTGCGCACGTCCTGACGGTTTACTCGGACTCCAAGTCCGTGGCACCCGCATCGCCGGACTGGGCGTCACGGTTGCGGACAGCCTCGATCCGGACCCGAGCGCTATCGAGCCACCGTTGGCAGATGCCGACAAGCTTCTCACCGCGCTCCCACAGATCCAGCGACTCCTCCAGAGTCGTCGTCCCAGCCTCAAGGGCGGCGACCACTTTGGTGAGTTCGTCACGTGCCTGCTCGTATGACAGGGCATCAGGTGCTGGCTGTTCGGAGGCTGCTCGTTGCTCAGTTGATTTCGGCTGTTCAGACATCGGTTCCCTCGTTCGTCGGTAGTGGGCTCGTGGTGACGGTGGCACCAATGGCACCACCGTGGATTCTGATCTCAAGTTGATCTGCCGGTTGGACCTCGTCGGGCTGTCGCAGCACGCGCCCGTCGGCCAGCGTGACAATCGCGTACCCGCGTTCCAACGTCCCGGCCGGGGAGACGGTTCGCAATTGAGTGCGCAGGTGCTCAATCGATGTCGATGCCTGCTGAAGCAGATTCGCCAGTGCCCTCGCGCATCGGTCCCGCGCCGCAGCAACTTTCTCGCCTTGCTCCGTGAGCATCTCGCTCGGGTCGGCCAACCCGGGGTGACTGGCGATTCGTGCGATCAGGTGTTCTTCAGTTCTGAGCCGACCGTCGATGGCCCGAAGTGCGCGTTGGCGCATTGCCGACAGATCCGCAAGCTCCTCCGTGAGATCGGGAACGATCCTGGCAGCCGCATCCGTTGGCGTAGATGCGCGAAAATCAGCGACGAAGTCCAGCAGCGGCGAGTCTTGCTCGTGCCCGATTGCACTCACAATCGGAGTGCGGCAGGCCGCTGCGGTTCGGACCAAGGTCTCGTCGGAGAACGGCAGCAGATCTTCGACGGATCCGCCACCGCGGGTGATGACAATGACGTCGACGGTGTCGAGGGAGTCAAGTTCGGCCAAGGCCTGAGTGACTTCTTTCGCCGCGGTTGCGCCTTGGACAGGTACCTCGCGGATCTCGAACTCGATTGACGGCCACCGGCGGATGGCGTTCTCCACCACGTCCTTCTCGGCTGCGCTGCCGCGACCGCAGATCAGCCCCACCCGGCGAGGAAGAAACGGCAGGGGTTGCTTGCGCTCGCGATCGAACAAGCCCTCTTTGCTCAATGCTTGTCGGAGCACCTCAATGCGAGCCAGCAGGTCACCGAGGCCGACGGCCCGCAGTTCGCGCGCTCGCAGCACGAGGCTGCCGCGGGACGTCCAGAACTCCGGGCGGGCATGCATGACAATGCGGGCACCGTCCTGCAGCGGCGGTTGGACAGCTTCCAAAGCACCGGGCGAGGTGACCATTTGGATGGTGACGTTCTCTTCCACATCGCGCACCTTGATGTAAACCTGACTATTGCCGCCGCGCAACTTGATCTCCGTGACCTGCCCCTCGACCCAGACGGCGCCCATCCGCGCGATCCAGTCATGGATGAGGCTGCTTATTTGCCGCAGCGGCGCCGGCTTGTCCGGACTGGTTTCCAGCGTCACAAATCAGAGCGTACGCGCCGGTCGCACGTGCGCGGTCTCACCCGGGCTTGCGCAGGCGCTCTAACATGGATGCATGGACTCTCGAATTGACGACCCCGGCACCGTGCTGTTGGCCGCCCCCCGTGGATATTGCGCGGGCGTGGATCGGGCGGTGGTCACAGTCGAGAAGGCGCTGGATCTGTACGGCGCTCCGGTGTACGTGCGCAAGGAGATCGTCCACAACGCCTACGTCGTGAAGTCACTTGAGCAAAGCGGCGCGATCTTCGTCGACGAGACAGACGAGGTGCCGGAGGGTTCTTTGGTGATCTTCAGTGCGCACGGGGTTTCCCCGGCCGTACACGCCGAGGCCGAGGCAAGGGATCTGCGGACCATTGATGCGACCTGTCCACTGGTGACCAAGGTTCACAACGAGGCAAAACGGTTCGCCGCAGAGGACTACCAAATCGTGCTCATCGGACACGAGGGGCACGAGGAGGTCGAGGGAACCGCTGGCGAAGCGCCCGACCACATCACGCTGATTGAAAGTCCCGAGCAAGCCGACCAAGTGGTGATCCCCGAGGGCAAGCAGGTCGCGTGGCTGTCCCAGACCACTCTGTCGGTTGACGAGACGATGGCGACGGTGGATCGACTCCGGGCCCGACTGCCGCTGCTGATCGATCCACCGAGTGACGACATTTGCTACGCGACCCAGAACCGCCAGATCGCGGTCAAGGAGATTGCCGCCCGTTGCGACCTGATGGTGGTGGTCGGCTCCAACAACTCGTCGAACTCCGTCCGCTTGGCCGAGGTTGCCCTGGAGGCGGGTTCCGCGCGCTCAGTGCGGGTCGATTCTGCCGACGAGCTCAGCGACGAGGTGTTGGACGGCGCCGAGGTGGTCGGGTTGACGTCGGGAGCATCCGTGCCGGAAGTGCTGGTCGACGGCGTCATTGAGTGGCTGGCAAACCACGGCTACCCGAATCTGAAGGTTGTCTCTTCCGCGGAGGAGACCCTGACCTTCGCGCTACCGCCGGAGCTGCGGCGAGATCTCAAAGCCAGGCAGGCGGGCTCGCTAGCGTAGGGCTGCTTTTGCCTTAGGGCGCCGTACCAGTACGACGATGAGGGCGGCGATCGTGCCACCGAACACGAATGGCGCGTTGAACGCCAAGCCCGTCGCGATCACGGTCGCTTCCCGCAGAAGAAGGTCGCCACTGCCGCTCAAGGCGGTGACCTGTCCGGAGATGATGAGCGCTACCAGGAAGGCCAACGGTGGTGTGATCACCGCTGTCCACAGGTCACTGGGCCGGACTTTGAAGGCCGTGAAAATGCACACCAACACGAACACAATGCCGGTGATGATGGTCAGTCGCCGGTTGATGATCATGTCGATGATGGCCGCGACGGTGGTGGCCCCGGTGATTGTCAGCGCAACGTAGAGCGTGCTGAAGCCGGTGTTGGCGCCCGTGGATGCAGCGGCCTCGGCCACGGCAGGGCTCGGTGTCGGTTGACTCATCGCAGGTGCAGCGTAGGGCGCTGACGAGGCATCCTCGCTCGCCAACACGCCTGCACGACCCACTCCGGTTACCTCCATCGGATCCTCAGCCTTCGTCTCACCACTGAATCTCCCAGAGCGGTAGAGGCGCTCGGTCTTCACAGCAGGGCCGGCCTCGACCTTGTCCGGCCGGTCTGCCGGATCGACCTCCCAAGGCCACTGGAGGCCGTTAGGCGGTGTCGAGTCGGCTGCTGGGGCGGGGCTGCGCAGTACAACTCCGTCGGGGTCCTCTAGTTCGTCGCTCTCCGGTGCCCACGGTGACTGGGGCTTCGGCTGCGAATCATCCATGAGCAAAACGGTACGTCAATCGTCGTCCACCGCCGCAACTGCCACGCCAGCGACCGTTCGGCTGGTCCGCTCGATGGTTGAGACACTTGCAAGATCATCGTGCGTGACGCCCATCTCCGCCATCTTTCGGGCCGCCACCAACACTCGACCTTCGTAGGAGCCGACCAACTTGTTGTAGGAGCTCACCGCACCGTCCAACGAACTCCCGACTTTGGTGAGGTGGTTGGACATCACTTGCAGCCGCCCGTGCAGGTCACGGCCGATACTGAGAATCGCGGTCGCGTTCTCCGCGAGGTCGTAGTTGCGCCAACCCATCGCCACGGTGCGCAGCAGTGCAAGCAGCGTCGCCGGCGTTGCCAGCACGACGTTGCGCGAGAATGCGCGCTCCAACAAGCCAGGGTCGACTTGCAGGGCGGTGCCCAGTAGGGACTCGGCCGGTAGGAACATCACCACAAACTCGGGCGCCTGCTCGAATTGCTTCCAGTACTCCTTGCCGGAGAGCTGGTCGATGTGGGTTGACACTGCGGCGGCGTGTTTTCGCGCTTGTTCCGCCGGCGCCGTCTCGACTGCGGGGTCGAGTAGCGCATCTAGTGCGACTTTCGCATCGATCACGATCTTCCGGTTGTCCGACATCGTGACGATGACGTCAGGTATCAGCGACGAGTCGGCGAACGGGGTGGTCGCCTGTTCGATGAAGTCGACGCCGCGTAGGAGACCAGCAGCCTCCACCACTCGTCGCAACTGCATCTCGCCCCAGCGACCACGGAACTCGCTGCGACTCAACGCGTGGGCTAGCTGGCCGGTCTGGCTGCGTAATGATTCGCTAGCCAGGGTCATGGTTCGCAGTTGTTCGGTCAGGGTTGCCTCCGTGCGTAGTCGGTCCCGCTCGGCGACTCCAATCCGCTGATTCAGTTCGTTGAGCGAGGTGGTGACGGGTCCAACCAGCGTCTGCACCGAATGCAGCCCCTGACTGTCCGAGTTCAACCGCTCAAGACGTTCGTTCGCCACCGCTCGGTTCCCGTCCAGCTCAGCCTGCAGCGCTCCCATTCGGGCAGCGCTGCGGTTGCGGGCCACGAGTGCGCCGATGATGACGCCGAGCAACAGACCGATCGCCAGGGTGATCAGCATTTGGGTGGTGCTTGCTTGTCCAGACATGCCAGACACTCTGGCAGCAGGGTCTGACAACTAGGCTGCAGCCTTGTGAGTCTTTCCATCGGAATTGTTGGCCTGCCCAATGTCGGCAAGTCAACCTTGTTCAACGCGCTGACGCGTAACAACGTGTTGGCGGCCAACTATCCCTTCGCCACCATCGAGCCGAACATCGGCATGGTGGGCGTTCCGGACCCGCGCCTGAGTGTGCTGGCCGAGATCTTCGGCAGCGACCGGGAGTTACCAGCGACGGTGTCGTTCGTCGACATTGCTGGGATTGTGCGAGGGGCCAGCGAGGGGCAGGGCCTTGGGAACAAGTTCCTGGCCAACATTCGGGAGTCCGACGCGATCTGTCAGGTTGTCCGAACGTTTGAGGACTCCGACGTTGTCCACGTCGACGGCAAGGTTTCCCCGAAAGACGACATCGAGACCATCAATACGGAGCTGATCCTGGCGGACCTTCAGACTCTGGACAAGGCGCTGCCTCGGTTGGAAAAAGAGGCTCGGCTGAACAAAGAACGTGCTGCCGTCCTCGCGGCCGCTCAGCAGGCCAAAGAGGTGCTCGATTCGGGCAAGACCGTCCACGCCGCCGGTCTTGATCTGGAGCCACTACGGGAGCTGTTCCTGCTGACCGCCAAGCCGTTCCTCTACGTGTTCAACCTGGATACCGAGTCATTGGCGAACACCGAACTAAAGGACGAACTCGCCGCGCTCGTGGCACCCGCCCAAGCGGTCTTCCTCGATGCGCAACTTGAGTCCGAGTTGGTCGAACTTGACGCGAGCGATGCCGCGGAGTTGCTACATGAAGCCGGCCAGGACGAGCCCGGCCTCGACATCCTCGCCCGAGCTGGCTTCGACACTCTGGGCCTGCAGACTTACTTGACGGCTGGTCCCAAGGAATCACGCGCTTGGACGATCCATCGTGGCGATACGGCTCCGCAAGCCGCTGGCGTCATCCACACCGATTTCCAGAAGGGCTTCATCAAGGCCGAGGTCGTGGCATTCGACGATCTCGTCGATGCCGGATCGATGGCTGAGGCCAAATCGCGCGGCAAGGTCCGGATGGAAGGCAAGGACTACGTGATGGCCGACGGCGACGTGGTGGAGTTCCGTTTCAACGTGTGAGTGACTGCGTCGCGCACCCGATGGCAGTCGCGGGCCAGTGCTACTGCGCGGTGCCTGCCGGCTGGTTCCGCAGTTGTCGCGCGGCCACGACCAGCCCGGCGTCCCAGCCAGGAGCACGACCCCGGGGCGGTAGGGCCACGGCTTGGGTGTCGAGACCGCTTCGGGCAATCAGCCAGGAGATCAGCGAATTGGAGTTCCACATCTCACCGGTCTTCAATTCGTCGCGGCCCCAGGTTGCTCGGGGGACCTGCGGAACCAGTTCGAGTAGACGGCGGGCGCGGACGGGGTCTCGGCTCAGCAGGTAGGGACTAGCAACCGCCTCGGACATGTCGGGGATTACTCCGTCGCGCCAACGCCGGACCTCGTAGCGGAACAGACGAGTCCGACCGAGCCAACGAGACCCAACCGGCCCCTCGCACACCACTCCACGTTGCGCGACTGTGTTGTTCCAGACCGGCCCCTGCTCAATGACAAAGCGATCGTCGCCGAGGCGAATCGTCAGCGCAGAGTGGTAGAGGTCGCATCGTTGGCGATTGTGGATTCGGGCGTCGACGGCCTCGAAGATGCGCCCGTTGAGGCGCACGAATTGTCCGCCGGCTCCCAACGGCAACCAAAACAGGTTGACGCTGGCGACGGGCCTAGCCGGGGCAGAGAGGGCCTCGCTTCCGTAGCCAATGGTCAAGTCCTGCGGCATTGCGACGTCCTTTCAGATCGCCGCCAGCTCGTCGGCGATCTGCTTGATCTGGTGCGCCAGCTCGATGTCGAGTTGAGTGATGCCGCCGGCATCGTGGGTGGTCAGCTCGATATGCAGTCGACGCCAGCGGATGTCAATGTCGGGGTGATGAGCCATCGCCTCCGCGTCGACCGCGATCGCATCCACGGCCTTGATCGCAGTCGGGAAATCGGGGAACTCGTAGTCACGTACCAACGTCGATTCCCGCAACTGCCAGCCGCCGAGGTTCGTGAGTTGTTCAGCTATCTCTGTCTGATCCAGTAGTCGCGCCATAGCGCCAACGATTGCACGTTATTGGCGACCTCTACACTTCGTAAGTGACTGAACAAAATCTCAGCGTCCGTGACGACATCCGTAATGTCGCGATTGTCGCCCACGTTGACCACGGCAAGACCACCCTCGTCGACAAGATGCTCCGTCAGACGGGTGCTTTCGCGGCGCACGCTGCTCTCGAGGACCGGGTCATGGACTCGATGGACCTTGAGCGGGAAAAGGGCATCACGATCCTGGCGAAGAACACGGCCGTGAACTACACGGGACCCAGCGCTCCCAAGAACGTCGTGATCAACGTTGTGGACACGCCTGGTCACGCTGACTTCGGCGGCGAGGTCGAGCGGGGCCTGCAGATGGTCGACGGCATTGTCTTGCTGGTTGATGCGTCTGAAGGTCCGCTGCCACAGACACGATTTGTCCTGCGCAAGGCGCTTGAGGCGAAACTGCCCGTCATCCTGGTGGTCAACAAGACCGACCGTTCCGACGCTCGCATCGCCGAGGTCGTCGACGAGACGTACGAGTTGTTCTTCGACCTCGATGCCGACGAGAAGCAGATCGAGTTCCCGATCATCTACGCCTCCGGCCGAGCCGGGCGCGCGTCGCTGAACCGCCCGGATGATGGTGAGATGCCTGACAGCGAGGACCTTGAGCCATTGTTCGAGACGATCCTCAAAACCGTTCCCGCTCCTGCCTACGACCCGGCCGAACCACTCCGCGCGCAGGTCACCAACCTGGATGCCTCGCCGTACCTCGGTCGGCTTGCCCTGGTTCGCGTCTACGCCGGCGAGTTGCGCAAGGGCGCGCAGGTGGCGTGGTGCAAGTCCGACGGGTCGATCGAGAAGACCAAAGTCGTCGAGTTGCTGATCACCAAGGCGCTCGATCGGGTTCCCGGCGAGGTCGCGGGCCCCGGTGACATCGTCGCCATCGCGGGCTTCGCCGACATCAACATCGGTGACACCTTGGCCGATCCAGAAGACCCCCGCCCGATGCCGTTGATCAAGGTCGACGAACCATCGATCTCCATGACGGTCGGAATCAATACCTCGCCACTGGCGGGTAGAACAGGCACCAAATTGACGGCCCGGCAGGTGAAGAACCGGCTGGATCAGGAACTCATCGGCAACGTGTCCATCCGCGTCGAGAACACCGAACGACCCGACACCTGGGAAGTCCAGGGCCGCGGCGAACTCCAGCTCGCGATCCTGGTCGAGATGATGCGCCGGGAAGGCTACGAGCTCACGGTCGGCAAGCCGCAGGTCGTCACCAAGGAGATCGACGGCAAGCTGCACGAGCCGATGGAGCGGCTGACGGTTGACGTCCCTGAGGAACACGTGGGCGTCGTCACGTCGTTGCTGGGATCGCGCAAGGGCCGCCTGGAGCAGATGGTCAACCATGGCACCGGTTGGGTGCGCATGGAATACGTGGTTCCTGCCCGTGGCCTTATCGGGTTCCGCACCCAGTTCCTGACGGACACGCGTGGCACCGGAATGGCCCACCAGACGTTCGAGGGCTACGAGCCGTGGTTCGGCGAATTGCGTACCCGTCAATCCGGTTCGCTCGTTGCCGATCGGATGGGCGCGGTCACGGCGTTCGCGTCGTTCTCGATACAGGAGCGCGGCGTGCTGTTCGTGGCACCCGGTACTGACGTGTACGAGGGAATGGTCGTCGGCGAGAACTCGCGTCAGGACGACATGGACATCAACATCGTTCGCGAGAAGAAGCTCAACAACATCAGGTCCGCGACGAGCGAGGCGTTCGAGAGCTTGGCGCCGCCACGGCTGATGGGTCTGGAGCAGGCGTTGGAGTTTTGCCGCGACGACGAGTGCGTCGAGGTCGTGCCCGGGTTCGTCCGGATCCGCAAGGTGTACCTGTCAGCGCAGGATCGCCAAAAGAACCGCGGCAAGGCCCGCACCCAGTAGTCCGCCGGGTCCTGAGGCCGGGAGAGTTTCCCCGCGTTGTGGTCGCAAAACGCCCGAAAAAGCAACCACGGCACTGGGAAACTCGAACCGAAAGCGCGCCTGTGGCCCTATCCCAGGTGACGGCGGAAGAAGTCGAGCTCGCGGAGCAGCAGGTTTTCGGCCACTTCCTCCTGCGGCGTCATGTGGGTGACGTTCGACAACGGCAGGAACTCGTGCGGGCGGCCAGCCGCAGTCAGTGCACCGGACAGTTGCAGGGAATGGGCAACCACGACGTTGTCATCGGCCATACCGTGGATGATCATTAGTGGTCTCCGCAGGTCGGGGGCCAGCGGCAGCAGGGAGCTGGCCTCGTAAGGGCTCTCATCCGCGCGCGGATTACCGAGGTACCGCTCGGTGTAGGCGGTGTCATAGAGGTGCCAGTTGGTGACGGGCGCTCCGGCGACGGCCGCCCTAAAGATGTCGGGCTGACGCAGCACGGCCAGCGCCGCGAGGTAGCCGCCGAATGACCACCCGGTGATGCCGACTCGGTCGATGTCGATGTCATCAGGCCAACGCTCGGCGACCCCGGCCAGGGCATCCACCTGATCGGCCAGCGGCGCGGTCGCCAAGTCGTGGAAGATCTCCCGCTCCCAGGCAGGTCCGCGCCCGGGTGAGCCGCGACCGTCGGCGACGATCACCGCGAAGCCCTGATCCGCGAGCCATTGGTTCTCGGCGAAGGAACGCCCCGATGCCAACACGCGTTGGGCATGCGGGCCGCCGTAAGGGTTCATGATCACAGGTAACCGACGCGATCTCGGCTCATGGTCGCGAGGCCACACGACGACGGTGGCCAGGTCTCGTTCACCCACCCGCAGGTAGTCGAGGTTCAAGTCCACGGCGGGCACCTCAGCGTTCGAAGCAACGTCGGCAAGTGCCGCAGTGGATCCATCCGTCAACAGATCCACTAGTCGATACGTCGTAGTGAGTTCACCGAAGTCGGTGCGAGTCAGCAGCAGCGTCCGTCCGTCGCGCACTGCGCTGTTCCATCCACCTGCTTGCACCGCGGTCGCCGTGCCCGCCCAGGACAGGTGGGTGACGTCGCATTCCGCGGGGTCGGAATTGGTCGCCAGCAGCAGGCCGTCGTTGGCGACGTCGAGAACGGCGCGAACGCGCATGCTGTTAGGCCCCAGCAACGATCCGTCAACCGTAATCGCATCGCTGACGCCCCTGACCGAGCCCAGACCACACGCGGTATTCACTAACTGACCGGTGGGTGACCAGGTCGGGGTGCCGGGCACGAATTCAACCCAGCAGGGATCGGTCAACCGCGCGACCTCGGTGGTCCGGACGGACCCCAGCGTGGCTGTGAGCACCGCCGCGTCGTTCTGCTCCCGATTCAAGACCGTGACCAGCGCGGGGCCGCGGGAGTTCCACTGAACCGACAGCAGGTAGCAGTAACGGTCGTGATCCCACGCGACCTCCGTGCGACCGCCATCCAGATTGACCAGCCACAGCGCTACGTCCGGGTTGGTGGTGCCGGCGGCGGGGTAGCGAACCGGTCGGGGGTCCGACGTCGGGCTGGCGGGATCTGCGATCCACCACTGATCCACGCTGGCGTCATCAGTCTGCTGAACGAGTAGCTGAGTGCCGTCCGGTGACCACCAGAACCCACGCATCCGGTCGAACTCCTCGGCAGCCAGGAAGTCCGCCAGACCCCAAGTCTCGTTCGCGGTGCTGGCCTCGACCAGCACGCGCGCATGCGAACCATCAATGTCGGCCACATGCAGTGAACCGTCACAAACCCACGCCACCCGTTGCCCAGTTGGATCAACGCGAGGGTCTATGGCCGGTCCCGCCACATCCAGCAGTCGCACAGCCCGTTCTCCGCTCAGTCGAGCGATGCCAACCTGTCCGGACAGGGCAAAAGCGGCCACGGTCACGTCGCGGTCGGTCGAGAAAGAGGTGATCCCAGCGGACGTCTCGCGCATCCGTTCGCGTCGTGCCCGCTCGACGTCGGGTAGGTCTTCGCCGTCGGTGCTCAATACGGTCGGGTCAGCAACGAGGGTCTCGGTAGTTTCCTGACCGTCGCGCTCGATCAGCCACAGGCAATTGACCGGATCGGTGCCACTCGATGATCGCGTGAAAGCCACCCGCGATCCCTCACGCCCGATGTGGAAGTTGCCGGGTGCGCCGAGTCGGAAGCGCCTGGTCCGGGCCTGTTGGCGAGGAAAGGAGTACGTCACGGGTAACAATCCTGCCCGCTCGCTACCCTCGACCCATGACTGACGTCGCTGACCGCCGGATCTTACTCGTTCACGCACATCCAGATGACGAGACGATCGGCTCCGGCGCACTCATGGCCAAGTGTGCGGCGGACGGCGCACAGGTGACGCTGGTGACGTGCACCCTCGGCGAAGAAGGCGAGGTGCTGGTACCCGATCTCGAACACATCGGCGCAGCCCATGAGGACCGCCTTGGTGATCATCGCATCGAGGAGCTCGGAGCAGCGATGCGCGAACTCGGAGTGACCGATTGGCGACTACTCGGCGAGCCCGGCAAGTATCGCGACAGCGGAATGATGGGTGAACCGACCAATGATCGCGACGGCTGCTTCTGGCAGACCGACCTGCTTACTGCCGCCGCGGATCTGGTTCCGATCATTCGCGAGGTTCGGCCGCACGTCCTGATCACCTACGACGATTTTGGCGGCTACGGTCACCCCGATCACATCCAAGCCCATCGGGTGGCGATGTACGGCGCGATGCTTGCCGCAGCTCCGACTTTCCGACCAGAACTCGGCGAAGCGTGGGACATCCCGAAGATCTACTGGACGGCAATGTCCAAGGCGATGATTCGCAAGGGTATCGAGGCCCTGCGGGCCGCCGGCGACACCAGCGAGATCGCCAAGATGGACCCGGACGAGATCCCGTTTGGAATCTCCGACGAACTGATCACGACCGCGATCGACGGCCGCGAGTTCCTGCCGAAGAAGGTGGCGGCGATGCGGGCGTACCCGACCCAGATCGACATGCAAAGTGGCTTCTTCGCGCTCTCCGACATCGCCGATGGCGCGATGGGGGTGGAGAGTTTCCGGTTGATCAAGGGTCAGGTCGGCCCACCAGATGTCAGCGGCCAAGAGTCGGATGTCTTTGCTGGCCTGAGTATCGACTGATCATCCGATGATGTCAGAGCTCGAGGTCAACGCGGAATCCTTCAAAGAGGTCGGCTCCCGGTGGGTCACCGGCGTTGCCGTCGTGACCACAATCTCTGACGGTTTCGATCACGCGATGACCGGCAACTCGTTCAGCACAGTGTCAGTCGACCCGATGCAGGTATTGATGTGCATCGAAACGAACACCCGGTTCCACGACGCTCTGTGCACCACGGAGGATTCCCACTCGGTCGGTGGGGAGCCAAGGCGGTGGGCGATGAGCATTCTGTCGGCCGATGCGGCACCCACGGCGAGTTGGTTCGCGACCAAGGGCAGGCCGCTGGTCGGTCAATTCGATCGCATCGCACACCACCGCGGTCCGATCACCTCCGCGATCATTCTCGACGAGGCGATCGCCTCCTTGGAGCTTCAGACCGTTCACGAGTTCGTCTCCGGCGATCACGTGATCGTCGTTGGCCAGGTCCTGGGTTTGGCGACTCGGGACCCCGCACGTGATGAGGCGGACGACGATCCGGCCGCTCGCCCACTCACGTACTGGGCGCGCCGGTACCGCAATTTGACTCCCTGAGCGGTCTAAAATGTGCGCAAGTCAGGTTGACGTAGCGACCGCAGAGTCGCAACGTCGCAGGTCAATTGCGTACGAGCGGAGTTCGTGTGTCGAGTGGCATCTCGAGTCCGCCCCAGTCAGCGGGCAGTCAGGCTGCTGACGACTCCGCCCCGGACCTGCTGACTACCAACACTGCGACCAATACCCCGCGCAGCCAGCGCCCTCCGGTCACTCGCCAGCAGCGCACTATCCGAATAACGGTGCTGTTCCTATTCTGGGCGACCGCGATGTTCGCGACCGCCTACGCGTTGGGCTCCAACACGGTTCCTGACGGCGTCACGGTCAATGGGGTTGCCATCGGTGGCCTCGACCGCCAAAGCGCATTGAACACACTCAACGCTGCTGTTGCTGCCCGCCGTGACGAAGCGATCAAGCTGACGGCGCTGGATAACACGATCTCGGTGAGTCCATCGGACCTCGGTATTGATGCCGACGTGGCGGCCACAGTCGATTCCGCCGCAGCCAACAGATGGAACCCCTTCGACCTGCCCAAGACGTGGAGCGGTGGTGGCGAGAAGCCGATCATCCTCACGTTGGATCAGACCAAACTGACCAACCAAGTCGAGACCATTGGCGCCAGGTTCGACCGACCAATGGCCGAGCCGGAAATCACCTACGTCGCAACGACCCCGAAACTCACCGAAGGCACCACAGGGACCCTGGTGAACCGTGATGCCGCCGCCGGTGCCATCGCGAGTGGTTACCTGACCGCCGACAAGCCCATCGAACTCCCGGTCGGATCATCATCACCAACCGTGTCACCGGAGCAGGCTCGCGGAGTCGAAGCTGGCGCAGCGACCGTTGCCGTCGCCGAACCGATCGCGATCAAGGCTGGCGATGTGACGGCCGAGGCGACGCCAGCGGACATAGCGTCCGCGCTGACCTTTCAAGTACAGGATGGGCAGTTGCGGCCCGTCGTGGATGGGGCAGCCCTACGCGCTCGGCTTGGCGATCAGCTCAAGTCCGTCGATACGCCAGCCAAGGACGCGAGTTGGGATGTCTCGTCCGGAACCCCGGTTCTGACACCCTCCGCGGCCGGCAGTGGTGTAACCGACGAGAACTTGGCTGACCAAGTAACAGCAGCGCTGGATAAGACCGGTGATGCCCGATCCGCCACTTTGTCGCTGGGTCCGCTGCAACCGAAGCTCACGACCGAGGACGCCTCGGCGCTGGGAATCACCGAACCGATGGCCCGATTTACCCAGCCATTCCCGTATGCGGCCTACCGGGTGCAAAATATTGGCCAGGCTGCCAAGAAGATCAACAACACCTTGTTGCGTCCAGGCGACACGTTCTCAATGAATGACATCGTCGGCGAGCGGACCAAAGCGAATGGCTTCACGACCGGGTACGTCGTCGGCGAGGGCGGCCGACTCCAGGAAGACCTCGGTGGCGGTGTTTCGACGCTGGCAACGACGCTGTGGACGTCAGCATTCTTTGCCGGTCTGGAGCGAGTGGAACAGGGCTCGCACCTGATCTGGATCTCCCGGTATCGCCCGGGCTTGGAGGCCACTGTCGCCTGGGGTCAGCTGGACTTGAAATTCCGCAACGACACCCCCAACGGCGTGCTGATCACCACCAAGATGACCAACGATTCGGTCAGGGTGTCGATCTGGGGCAAGAAGCAGTACGGCAAGATCAAGGCGGTCTCAGGTCCCAAACAGAACGTCACACCGTTTCCCACCGAGCAGAACTCCGGACCCGACTGTGTCACGACGGCCGGGGTGAACGGGTTCGACATCTCGGTAGCGCGCGTCTTCCTCAATGACGGCAGAGAAGTGAAACGGCAGGACTTTCGGACGCACTACATCCCGGAGCCCAAAGTCGAGTGCGCATCGGCAAACAAACCGCTGTCGTAGCCGGGCGAGTGACCCCTTGTGCGGCCCACGTCATAAGCTGACCCACGGTTACCGATTCATGCGAACAGGAGCACCAACGTGACGTACACGATCGCCCTTCCTTGTGTGGATTTGAAGGACAAGGCCTGCATCGACGAGTGTCCAGTGGACTGCATCTATGAGGGTGAGCGGATGCTCTACATCCACCCCGACGAGTGCGTCGACTGCGGGGCGTGCGAGCCGGTCTGCCCGGTTGAGGCGATCTTCTACGAAGACGACGTTCCGGAGGAATGGCGCGACTACACCCCGGCTAACGCGGAGTTCTTCAACGATCTGGGATCACCCGGGGGAGCCGCGAAACTCGGGCTCATCGAAAAGGACGTTCCCCTCGTGGCGAGCTTGCCACCGCAAGAGCACGACGAATAGCCCTTGTTGGATGGCATTCGCCGGACACCAACTCCCTGACTTTCCGTGGGACAGCCTTGTCCCCTTCCGTGAGCGGGCCGCCCGGCACCCGGGCGGTACGTGCGATCTATCCATCGGTACGCCGGTCGATCCGGTGCCGGTGCTGGTCCAGCAGGCGCTGAGCGAGGCTGCCAATAGCCCTGGGTATCCGACCACTCATGGCACGACGGCCCTGCGGGAGTCAATCGCCGGTTGGTTCGACCGCCGCCTCGGGGTGCCGAACCTGGATCCGACCGCGGTGCTGCCGACGATCGGCAGCAAGGAGTTCATCGCCTGGCTGCCGACCCTGCTCGGCCTGGGCTCGACGAATACCGTTGTCACCCCGCAGGTCGCCTACCCGACCTACGACGTGGGAGCTCAACTCGCTGGTTGCCGGGTGATGCGGGCTGACTCGTTGACCGCGCTGGGACCATCGACCCCGGCCCTGCTGTGGTTGAACTCGCCAGCCAACCCCACCGGTCGCGTCCTCGGAGTCGAACATCTGCGCAAGGTCGTGTCGTGGGCCCGTCAGCGTGGCGTAACAGTTGCCAGCGATGAGTGCTACATCGAGCTCGGTTGGGACGAACAGCCAATGTCAATCCTGCACCCTGACGTCTGCGACGGATCGTTTGATGGCCTGCTGTCGGTGCAGTCGTTGTCGAAGCGATCCAACCTGGCCGGTTACCGCTTCGGGTACGTAGCCGGTGACCCGATGTTGATCGCGGGCCTGCTGGAGGTCCGCAAACACGCGGGCATGATGGTCCCGGCACCCATCGCCCAGGCAGCGACCGCCGCCCTGTGCGACGACGGGCACGTCGTCGCACAGCGCTCGACGTACCGTGCTCGCCGCGAACTGCTGATCGCCGGGCTGACCGAAGCGGGATTCCGAATCGACGATTCGGTCGCGGGTCTGTACCTGTGGGCTACCCGTGACGAGTCCTGCTGGGACACCGTTGGCTGGCTCGCCGATCGTGGAATTGTGGTGGCGCCCGGGGACTTCTACGGTCCGGCCGGCAAGTCCCATGTGCGCGTGGCGATCACGGCGACCGACGACCGAGTCCAGGAAGCGGTGCGCCGGCTAGCCATTGCAGAGCCGGAGAGTAGCGTCTGATTCATGAGTGAAACCGCTGCTGACTCGCCAGCCGTATTGCAGTATCCCGGCGGTGAGCTCACGCTCGACCGAGTCGCCGCCGTTGAGGGCGAGGACGGGTTCGACGTGTCGAACCTGCTCAAGAGCACCGGCTGCGTGACTCTCGATCCCGGCTTCGTCAACACCGCCGCCTGCGAGTCCGCGATTACCTACATCGACGGAGACGCGGGCATCCTGCGTTACCGGGGTTATCCAATCGAGCAACTCGCGCAACAGTCGACGTTCATTGAGGTCTCCTACCTCTTGATCTACGGTCGGCTGCCATCGGCGACTGAGTTGGCCGCGTTCAGCGACAAACTGCGGATCCACACCCTGCTACACGAGGACTTGAAGAACTTCTTTACTGGTTTTCCCTCGGATGCCCACCCGATGCCGGTGCTGTCGAGCGCGGTCAGCGCACTTTCCACGTTTTACCAAGACTCGTTGGACCCCTTCGATGCCGAGCAGGTAGAAATCAGCACCATCCGGTTGCTTGCCAAGGTTCCAACCATCGCTGCCTACGCCTTGCGGACTTCTGGTGGGCAGCCGCTGTTGTATCCGGACAACAGCCTCGGCATCGTCGATAACTTCCTGCGGATGACGTTCGGATGGCCCGCCGAACCGTATGAGGTCAATCCGGTGATGTCCCGGGCGCTGGACATGCTGTTGATCCTGCACGCCGACCACGAGCAGAATTGCTCGACGTCGACCGTTCGTCTGGTCGGCTCGTCGCAGGCCAACCTGTTTGCTTCTGTCTCAGCCGGCATCAACGCGCTGTTTGGCCCATTGCACGGCGGAGCAAATCAGGCCGTACTCAAGATGCTGACGCAGATCCATGAGTCCGACGACTCGGTAGATCAGTTCATTGCGCGGGTAAAGAACCGTGAGGACGGCGTCAAATTGATGGGCTTCGGGCATCGGGTCTACAAGAACTACGATC
>JAGNDY010000019.1:26138-30784 GCA_018003655.1 Candidatus Nanopelagicales bacterium | reverse complement strand
ACGACGTACGCATCGAGACCCTCGGAGTGCAGCACCTTGGGGATGTCGTAGATGCTCGGAGCGTCGACCGCCGCGACGACCGCTTCCATATCGACGTCACACATGAGCGAGATCTTGCGCTTGATGCCTGCCGGTACCGGCCGATCCGCCCGCAGGACCAGCGCGTCGGGTTGGATGCCGATGCTGCGCAGAGCCGCCACCGAGTGCTGTGTTGGTTTGGTCTTGAGCTCACCGGATGGACCGATGTAGGGCAGCAGCGAGACGTGCAGGAAGAAGACGTTGTCCCGACCGATTTCGTGGCGAACCTGACGAACAGCCTCAAGGAACGGCAGCGACTCGATATCACCAACGGTGCCACCAACCTCAGTGATGACCACATCAATGTCGGGGCCACCCATAGCCAGGATGCGGGACTTGATCTCGTTGGTGATGTGCGGGATCACCTGCACTGTGTCGCCGAGGTACTCCCCCCGGCGTTCCTTGGCGATAACGGCTGAATAGACCTGCCCCGTCGTCACGTTCGCCGACTGGTTGAGGTTGTGGTTGAGGAAGCGCTCGTAGTGACCGACATCCAGATCGGTCTCCGCGCCGTCGTCGGTAACGAAGACCTCACCGTGTTGGAACGGATTCATCGTTCCAGGATCGACGTTGAGGTACGGATCAAGTTTCTGCATCGTGACCCGCAAACCGCGGGCCACGAGGAGGTTTCCCAAGCTGGAGGCCGTCAGTCCCTTCCCAAGCGACGAGGCAACTCCACCGGTGACGAAGACGTGCTTCGTTGTTGTCGGGCTCACGGGTTGTCAGGCTATCAGCGCCACGTGGGGTCCAGACAGCGTGCGGCGTTCCCGCCGCGTGTCGCAGCTTCGCTAGCGCGGTGACCCGACGGCGTTGGCAGCCTGTGCTCGCTCACGGCCGGCAAGATCCAATAGTTCGCTCGCGTGGGCGGCCGCGTGCGCCGATTCCTCTTGACCGGCGAGCATTCGCGCAAGTTCTCGGACCCGATCCTCTGGCGACAGCATCCGTACATCAGAGACGGTCACCTGGCCGTCGTCCTGTTTGCTGACGTACAAGTGATGGTCGGCAAATGCAGCGACCTGGGGCAGGTGCGTCACAACGATGACCTGGGCGGTGCGCCCGAGGCGTGCGAGGCGTCGGCCAATCTCCACCGCAGCTTTGCCGCCCACTCCGGCGTCGACCTCGTCGAAGACGAAGGTTGGGGCACTCGCCTGTGCCGCCAGCACGACCTCGAGGGCGAGCATCACCCTGGACAGTTCACCGCCGGAGGCCGCCTTGGAGATGTCTGCCGGTGCCGCGCCGCGGTTAGCAGCGAGCAATAGCCGCACTTCATCCACACCGTGCGGTCCAAAGACAACCGGCTCAGCTTCGCCTGGAAGCTCAAGACCGTCGCCCTCGCCGCGGTGTGGTTTGGCAGTGACCTCAACGACGATTCGAGCATCGGGCATCGACAGGCCAGCGAGCTCCGCACTGACCTGCTCCATCAGCCGCTCCGCTGCGGCGAGACGGGCGGTGGTCACCTCGTCGGCGAGGGAGGCCAGCCCGGCGCGCGCCACCGTCCGCTGCTCGATCAGGGACTCGATGTCGTTCGCTCGATCGAGCTCGAATACGCGGGCAGCTGCCCGCTTCGACCAGTCCAACAAATCAGCGACCGTAGGACCGTGTTGTCGGGTCAGAGCCACGATCTGGGAGCGACGAGTCTCTACGGCCTGCAACTCCCCCGGACTTGATTCCAAGCCAGTCAGATAGCTGGAAAGGTCGATCGCGAGCTCATTGCTCAGCATGCTGATCTCAGCGAGTCGAGCAGCCAGTTCCGCAAGTGCCGGATCCAACGAGGCAGCCGATTCCAGCGCACGCTTGGCGACGGCGGCGCTGCCGATCAGTGAATCCTGTCCGTCACTGTCACCGGTCAGGACGGTGACCGCCGACCCAACAGCGGCGTGGATCTCAGCGGCGTTCCCGAGGATCGCGGCCCGTTGCGCAAGTGAGACGTCCTCGTCGGGCTCTGGTGCGACTTCCTCGATCTGCCCGAGTGCAGCGCGCAGTCGTTCACTTTCTTGCGCCCGATCCGCCGCACCGCTGACCGCATCGCGGACTGCTTCGTCCAATCGGCGAACCTCTCGGTAGTCGATCGCGTACCGCAGCAACGCGTCGGCCAACACGTCGCCACCGAAGCGGTCGAGCATGTCGCGTTGAACGGATTCCTTGCGCAACAGCGCCTGCTCCGACTGCCCGTGAACCGCGACCAGTTGTTCGCCAATTTCGGACAAAAGTGACTGCGGCACAGCAACCCCGCCGGCAATACTTCGGCTCCGACCGCCCTGGGGAACGGTGCGGGTAACTATCAGCTCCCCATCGACGGCCTCTCCGCCAGCTTCGATGACCCGCTCGAGAACCGGGTGATCCGCCCGCAAGTGGAAGCCGCCCTGCACGCGGGTCTGCGCGGACGTTGCCAAACCGGTCGCTGTCTTGCCTCCGAGCAACAGATCCAGTGCGGACAGAACCATGGTCTTGCCGGCCCCCGTCTCACCTGTCAGAACGGTGAGTCCGGGCTCGAGTTCAATCTGTGCCGACCTGATGATGCCGAGATCATGCAGACTCAGGTACTCGATCACTGCGTGCCTCCGGGGTCTCGGCGGCCCCGCCATCCGCTGACGGGCAGCGCGAACTTGGCCACCAGTCGATCGGAGAATCGATCTGGGTGTACCCGCGCGAGTGCGACTGGTTCGGCGCTGCGACGAATCTCGATTCGGGAACCACTCGGGACCTCGATCAATCGCCGGCCGTCGCACCACATGATCGCCGGCGGCGAGTCAGCAGTGAGTTCAATGTCAATCTCGCTGCTAGGGCTGATGACGAGCGGTCGACTGAACAGGGCGTGGGCGCTGATCGGGACGACGAGCAACGCCTCAACATCCGGCCATACGACCGGGCCACCGGCCGACCAGGCGTAGGCGGTAGAACCGGTGGGGGTGGAACACACGACACCGTCGCAGGCCCAGGTGGACAGCGGTTGGTCGTCCACTGCAACCATGACCTCGATCATTCGTGCGCGTGAGGACTTCTCCAGGCTGACATCGTTGAGTGCCCAGCCGCTGATTCGTTCATTGTCGGCGGTCACCAATGTGAGGTCGACGGCGAGCCTGTACTCGACCGCGTAGTCGCGGTTCACGACCGCGGCGATGACCGACGGAAGATCTTCCGGCTCCGACTCAGCCAGGAAGCCCATGTGTCCCAGATTCACGCCTAGCAGTGGAATGTCGTGGCCACGAGCGAGTTCGGCGCCGCGCAGAATCGTGCCGTCACCACCGAAGGTCATCACCAGTTCGCAGTCGGAAACCGCATCGTCGGAGTCCACCGCCGTCACCGCCACTGAATCAACAATGGCTGCGTCCTCGGCCCTCATCAGAACCTCGACGCCGCGCGCAACGAGTCCCTCGGCAGCTTGCCGCGTGAACTCGCGAGCATCATCGCGGAAGACGTGCGGAAGCACAAAGACGGCCCGTTGTTCACTTCCGCGTTCGGAGTCCACGACAGTCCCCGACTCTTCCGAGGCGCTCATCAGGCTGGACCCTCCGCTATGGCACGCACGACGTCATCTTCCCCTACGTTGGCTGATCCGCGCCGTAACCAAACGAAGTATTCGACATTGCCATTCGGGCCGGGAAGCGGACTTGCAACAACTCCGTGACAGCCCAGGCCGAGTTCTGCCGCTGCGGTCAGGACTGCGGTGACCGCTTCCGCGCGAAGTTGCGGGTCTCGCACAACACCCTTCTTGCCGATCTTCGACTTGCCCACCTCGAACTGAGGTTTGACCATCAGCACGTAGTCGGCCGCCACATCGGCAACGAGGGCCAGAGCGGGCAACACCGTGCGTAACGAGATGAAACTGAGGTCAGCCACCACTAGCGACACGGGGCCGTCGAACTGCGTGGCAGTCACATTGCGCACATTCGTTCGATCCATCAATGTCACCCGGTCGTCGGTCTGCAGACTCCACGCGAGTTGCCCGTAGCCGACATCAACGGCGTAGACGCGTTGTGCGCCGCGCTTCAGCAACACATCGGTGAATCCACCGGTAGAGGCACCCGCGTCGAGACACACGCGACCGGCAACCGAAATCTCCGTGAAATGGTCGAGCGCCCCGATGAGCTTGCCCGATCCCCGCGAAACCCAGGTGGACGAAGGTTCCTTTTTCACCGTCACTGGCTCATCGGCGCTGACCTGCCGATCCGGCTTTGTCACCACCATGCCGCGCACTTCCACCGAGCCCGCCTCGACGAGTTCTCGGGCTACCTCTCGAGAACGTGCGAGTCCACGGCGCACGAGCTCAGCGTCGAGACGTCTGCGCGCCATCTTCCAGCCTGCCGTCAGCTGCCGTTGCCGACCTCAGCGGCTCCGGCCTGGTCAAGGTCAGCCTGCAGCGAGGCGTGCAGTTCCTCCAACGCGACGACCTGCTCCTCGAGCGGCAACTCGGAGATGCCGGACAATTCGCCGATGTTGGCATCAGACGTCAGTCCCAATTCAGTCTGAGCATCCTCGCCAGAGCGTTGCGGGTACCCCGAATCCACTACTTCGATGCCTTCGACGAGGAGGCCTTCTTGACTGCGGACTTCTTGGCCGGAGCCTTC
>JAGNDY010000019.1:20000-26038 GCA_018003655.1 Candidatus Nanopelagicales bacterium | reverse complement strand
CATCAGACGTCAGTCCCAATTCAGTCTGAGCATCCTCGCCAGAGCGTTGCGGGTACCCCGAATCCACTACTTCGATGCCTTCGACGAGGAGGCCTTCTTGACTGCGGACTTCTTGGCCGGAGCCTTCTTCGCGGCCGGCTTCTTCGCAGGAGCCTTCTTCGCAGGAGCCTTCTTCGCAGGAGCCTTCTTCGCAGGAGCCTTCTTCGCAGGAGCCTTCTTCGCAGGAGCCTTCTTCGCAGGAGCCTTCTTCGCGGCCGGTGCCTTCGTCGGGGTGGACTTGGTCGCCGACTGCGCCGCAGGCGCCGCTGCGTCGGTGGCCGCCTTGGCTCCAGAACGAGCAACCGTGGCAGCGGACTTGCCAGCGTTCAATGCGGTGTCGGCGGCGGTAGAAGCGGCTGTCATCGCGGCTGTCACGGCAGTTCCGGCCGCATCCACGGCCTGACCGGAACGACTGCCAACCTGCGCTTCGAGTCGCTGCACATGGCGGCGAACGGCGGCCAGTTCTTCCTCGCGGACGAAGCCCATCCGGCCAACCGCGCGATCGACCTCGGTCTTGACCAATCCGACGAGGATCTCTCGATTGGTCTTGCTCTGTTCCAATAGATCCTCTGCAACTGCCTGCAATTGGGCGCTCAGCTGGTCCGGGGTCATACTTGAGGCCGCCGAGGGCCCCTGCGACACGATCATCGCGGCTGTCTCCTTGGCCTTGGCTGCCGAGACTTCGGCCATACCAGAGGCAAGCTGCAGGTAGCTCTTCAATGCGTCGATCACGTCGGTTCCTCTCACTTCACCTAACCCGCGGCGACCGTGCGAGGCCGCGACGGATACCCCATCAGGGGGAACGCTACCGCGCGGGCGGCGTGTTTATCGACAGAGTGTCCGCAGGTGCGGTCATAGAATCGGTACGGTGCCTGAGGGCAATCAGCGCTTGCCGCGCTGACAGATCGCGAGCGAGAGGGTTGTGACCGGTGGCATCGATCGAGAAGTGCCGCGGTCTCGTGGACGAGCTTGCCGCCAGACTCAACGCGACCGACCCGGATACCCGCCGCAAACACATCCCCGACCGGACCGTCGAACTGACCCTGCTTGACCTCGACACAACCTTCTGCGGCCGTCTGCACCAAGGTGCGCTCATCGACATCGAAGAAACCACCGGCGACCAGAAAGCCAACATCCGGCTGGTGATGACCAGCGACGACTTGGTCGAGATGACCGACGGGAATCTCAAATTCGCGCACGCCTGGGCGACCGGCAGGGTGCGCCTGGACGCAAGCATCCGGGATCTCCTTCGCCTTCGTTCCTTGCTCTGACACGCACCTGGATTCAATCCTCCAGTGTCGCCGCCAATTCTTCGATCATTGCGAGGGTCTTGGCGGTCGGTACGGCTCCCTGATCGATGTTCTGCCAGCAGCCAGCTGCCAAAACTCTGATGCCGTCCAGCGGGTCCGGCCCGCGGGTGGTCAGACTTAGTCCGCCATCATCACCACTCTCAGCGCGCCAGCCAGCACATGACCACTGGCCCTCGGCCACGTCGACCACAGTTGCTGGCACCAACAGCGCCCGCAGGTCGCGAGCTAAGTAGGTCGGTCGCTGCTCAGGTGGTGCAAGGCAGTAGTCGAGCGGACCATTGACCCCGGTCAGCACCATCAGACTGTCTGAGCCCGTTGCGAATGCCGCCTGGATATCAGTGTCCATTCGATCGCCGATCAACAATGGTCTCGACGTGCCCGTTCGCCGCAGCGCCTCGAGGATCAGTGGGGGTTCGGGTTTGCCGACAGTCGTTGGTTCCTGCCCGGTAGCGACCTGAACCGCCGCGACCAACGTCCCGTTACCCGGAGCAATGCCCGACGCCGTCGGAATGGTCATATCTCGATTGGTAGCAACCCACGGGACACCTCGATTGACCGCCGCCGCAGCTTCGGCGAGCATCCGCCAGTTGACGTCGGGGTGGAATCCCTGCACGACCGCTACTGGCCCATCGGCATCGGATCGGACGGGCCGCAGGCCCACGGCGCGCACCGCCTCGACGAGACCTTCGCCCCCGATGATCAAGATCGCAGAGCCCTGTGGGTGTTGGTCGCTGAGCAAGTGCGCGGCCGCCTGCGCTGATGTCACGACATCCTCAGCCTGCGCGGCGACGCCGGCCGCGACAAGCTTCGCAACGACGGCGTCCGGCGTCCGACTCGCGTTGTTGGTAATGAAGGCAACTGGTTTGGATAGCTCACTACGACAATGGTTGACGGCGGCGGCCGCGTGATCGACCGGAGCATCACCGACGTATAGAACACCGTCGAGGTCGAATAGCAGGATGTCGTACGGGGCGACCAGTGCCTCAGATCCGGCGTTCATGACGGTCATGCTGCCAGTCGGCGGATGCCGAAGCCGCAGTTGGTCGGCAGCTACCCGTCGAGTTCGGCCAGCCGGTCATCGGCATCGGTCTCTTCCTCGACATCAGCGCCCAGTGCCTTCATGAACCACTCTCGCGCCAATTCCTTGTCACCGGCATCGAGCAGGGCATCGGCGTAGCCGTAGTACAGCCGCACGGCCCAGGGTGCCGAATTGGGAGTCTGAGCGCAGGGTCCTCGCAACACTGCCGCCGCTGCGTCCTTCTGTCCGAGATCTCGTCTGGCACCCGACTCAACGAGCAGGAGCTCCGCGCGAGCCTCGCCACGCAGCGCCCGCGCTGCGGACTCATGGGCGATGTCCAGCGCCCGCTGCGGCTTGCCCAAAGCGCGCTCGCAATCGGCCAACAGCGGAATCAGAATGTCCCGACCGGCCATCCGACGAGCCGCCATGAGCTCGGCCTTAGCGACCTTGTAATCGCCAGCTTGGTATGCCGCGATGCCAACAGTCTCGCGCACAACCGCGACCCGACCAGCGAGCTTGCCGGCCTCCTTGGCGTATTCATATGCCTTGTCGGGGTCGTCTTCCATCGCGAGCCTTGAAGCAGCCAGCCATCGTTCAACCCGAGGCTTGGTCTGGATCGACAGTGTCTCGAGGTCGCGCAGAACATCGCGCGGAAGCACTCGAACATCGATATCGCCAAGTCCGTCTGTGAAAATGGTCGGCGCGACAGCGGCATCCTTCGGTCGAGTCCGAGGCTCGCTACCGCGTCCCCGGCTGTCCGAAGTACGAGACCGCGAGTCCACGGGCCGAGACCGTGAGTCCCCTGGTCGACCGCGGGACTCCCCTGTGCGGCTACGCGAGTCGGTCGACCGTCCGCCCGCCGAACTAGTACGCGGGCTGCCCGGGCGGCTATCGCGAGAATCACGCCTGCGATCATCCCGATCCCGACTAGGGCGGTCGTCTCGCGAGGCATCAGAACGAGAATTGCGATTTGTCGTTGGCCGGCTGTCACGGCCGTCACGGCCGTCACGGGACTTGCCCGAAGACGCGGACCGACCAGCCGACTTCGCGGGAGGCGCAGATCTGCCAACAGACCTACCAGCAGACGCACTCCGGGCTGTTGAATTGCCGGGTGTCGCGGGTCTGGCGGACGACTTGGCCGTCGACGCAGGCCTGCCAGTTGGCCTTCCCGATGAGGCCTTCGGCTTACCGCTGTTGCGGGTCCCGCTCGAACCACCAGCCGACCCGCCCGGCGGCGTGCGCGCCCCCGAGCCGCGCTTGCTTCCAGTGCCACCACGGCTTTTGCGGTCTTTCTCGGCCATATCGGGCCTCCTATTCATGGTCAGAAACAACTTAGGGCCACCGTTTCCGGTGGCCCTAAGTGAAGTATGTTCGGCGGCGTCCTACTCTCCCACTCCGTCACCAGAGCAGTACCATCGGCGCTGAGAGGCTTAGCTTCCGGGTTCGGAATGGGACCGGGCGTTTCCCTCTCGCTATGACCACCGAAACTCTATGGAGATATCAATTGGTCTGGCTGATCCGGCACCAGCCATTGACATGGCTAGTGCTGATTCAACCGGTTCCCGACCGTATCTCGGGAACCGCACAGTGGACGCGTGCAAAAAGTGTGTGTGAGGTCAAGTCCTCGGCCTATTAGTACCGGTCAGCTGCATGCGTTACCGCACTTCCACTTCCGGCCTATCAACCCAGTGGTCTACTGGGGGCCTTACCAGGTTAACCCTGTGAGAGCCCTCATCTTGAAGCGAGTTTCCCGCTTAGATGCTTTCAGCGGTTATCTCTTCCGAACGTAGCTAATCAGCAGTGCCCTTGGCAGGACAACTGACACACCAGAGGTTCGTCCATCCCGGTCCTCTCGTACTAGGGACAGATCTTCTCAAGACTCTTACGCGCGCGGCGGATAGGGACCGAACTGTCTCACGACGTTCTAAACCCAGCTCGCGTGCCGCTTTAATGGGCGAACAGCCCAACCCTTGGGACCTACTCCAGCCCCAGGATGCGACGAGCCGACATCGAGGTGCCAAACCATGCCGTCGATATGGACTCTTGGGCAAGATCAGCCTGTTATCCCCGGGGTACCTTTTATCCGTTGAGCGACGCCGCTTCCACTTGCCAGCGCCGGATCACTAGTTCCGACTTTCGTCCCTGCTCGACCCGTCAGTCTCACAGTCAAGCTCCCTTGTGCACTTACACTCGATACCTGATTGCCAACCAGGCTGAGGGAACCTTTGAGCGCCTCCGTTACATTTTAGGAGGCAACCGCCCCAGTTAAACTACCCACCAGGCACTGTCCCTGATCCGGATTACGGATCTAGGTTAGACAGCCAATACGATCAGAGTGGTATTTCAACGATGACTCCCTTCGAACTGGCGTCCGAAGTTCACAGTCTCCCACCTATCCTACACAAATCGAATCGACCACCAATACCAAGCTGTAGTAAAGGTCCCGGGGTCTTTCCGTCCTGCCGCGCGTAACGAGCATCTTTACTCGTAGTGCAATTTCGCCGAGTCTACGGTTGAGACAGCGCCCAAGTCGTTACGCCATTCGTGCAGGTCGGAACTTACCCGACAAGGAATTTCGCTACCTTAGGATGGTTATAGTTACCACCGCCGTTTACTGGCGCTTAAGTTCTGAGCTTCGCGACCGAAGTCGCTAACCCGTCCCCTTAACGTTCCAGCACCGGGCAGGCGTCAGTCCATATACAGCGTCTTGCGACTTAGCATGGACCTGTGTTTTTAGTAAACAGTCGCTTGGGCCTGGTCTCTGCGGCCAATCCCAGCTCGGAGAGTAAATCTCCTCACCAGAACGGGCCCCCCTTCTCCCGAAGTTACGGGGGCATTTTGCCGAGTTCCTTAACCATAGTTATCTCGATCGCCTTAGTATTCTCTACCTGACCACCTGTGTCGGTTTGGGGTACGGGCGGCTTTAACACTCGCTAGAGGCTTTTCTTGGCAGCATAGGATTACCCACTTCACCTGAATCGGCTCGGCGTCAGATCTCAGGCACGTGAGATGCGGATTTGCCTACATCTCGCCCTACATCCTTACCCCAGGTCAACCATCGCCTGGGTTGGGTTACCTTCCTGCGTCACCCCATTGCTTGACTACTACTGGTTCGGTTCGCGCGCTCCGCTTCTTCATCCCGAAGGAATCCGAAGTTTCAGGCGCTTAGCATTACCCGGTTCGTCAGGGTCGTGTTAATGCCGGTACGGGAATATCAACCCGTTGTCCATCGACTACGCCTGTCGGCCTCGTCTTAGGTCCCGACTTACCCAGGGCGGATTAGCCTGGCCCTGGAACCCTTGGTCATTCGGCGGACGGGTTTCTCACCCGTCTTTCGCTACTCATGCCTGCATTCTCACTCGTGTGGCGTCCACGGCTCGGTTCCCCGGCCGCTTCGCTCGCCACACGACGCTCCCCTACCCATCCAGACTCTTGGACCACACGGCGAACCGTGCGGCCGAGAAATGTCTGAATGCCACAACTTCGGCGGTATGCTTGAGCCCCGCTACATTGTCGGCGCGGAATCACTTGACCAGTGAGCTATTACGCACTCTTTCAAGGGTGGCTGCTTCTAAGCCAACCTCCTGGTTGTCTGTGCGACTCCACATCCTTTCCCACTTAGCATACGCTTAGGGGCCTTAGTTGGTGGTCTGGGCTGTTTCCCTCTCGAC
>JAGNDY010000019.1:0-15000 GCA_018003655.1 Candidatus Nanopelagicales bacterium | reverse complement strand
GACGCACCGGCGACCTCGTGAGCCTGCCGGAATGGGGTCCCGCGAGCCACGAGCCAGTCGGCAATCTCGGTAGCCAGCGCGTGGCCGTCCGGCGCGACCGCGGTCATCTTGGCCGTGTCAAAAGTCAGCGTCGCCATCAACCCTGTCATGGCGGGAGTGATGACCATGAGCGTGTCGACGGCGTCGAATACCGGCTCCTTGTCCTCCTGCAGATCGCGGTTGTAGGCGAAAGGTAGACCCTTGAGGGTTGCCAGCAGTCCAGTCAGGTCGCCAATGAGGCGACCGGCCTTCCCACGCGCCAACTCGGCGATATCGGGGTTCTTCTTCTGCGGCATGATCGACGATCCGGTTGACCAGGAATCATGCAGGGTCGCCCAGCCGAATTCCTTGCTCGACCACAGGCACACCTCTTCGCCTAACCGTGACAAATGCACTCCGACCATCGCGGCAACGAACAGGAACTCGGCCGCGAAGTCACGATCGGACACCGCGTCGATTGAGTTGCCAGCAGCGTGCCGGAAGCCCAGCTCAGCAGCTACCGCCTCCGGGTTCAATCGCAGTGCCGACCCTGACAGTGCACCGGAACCCATCGGAGAGACCGCAGTCCTTCGGTCCCAGTCCTGCAGCCGGTCCAAGTCCCGCGCAAACGCATGAATGTGTTTAGCCAGCTCGTGGCCGAAGGAAACGGGCTGAGCCCGCTGAAGGTGGGTGTACCCGGGGGCGGCGACGTCCACGTAGATCGCGGCTTGATCCGCCAGTGCTGCCTGCAGTTCTACAAGCACCCCGGCGATTGGGCGCGCGACGTCGCGCAGGTACAGCCGTAAGTCGGTGGCAATCTGGTCGTTGCGACTACGGCCGGCCCGCAACTTGCCACCGAGCGGTCCGAGCCGCTCCACGAGAATGCGTTCGATCGCCGTGTGAACGTCCTCGTCGGCCTCGTCAGCGACCACCGTGCCAGCAGCGACATCCTCTCCGAGTTGGTCGATGGCTGCCAAGACAGCGTCGAGTTCGGCAGCATCGAGCAACCCGGCCCCACTCAGTACCCGGGCGTGGGCCCGGGTCTGGAGTAGGTCATAGGGCGCTAGTCGCCAGTCGAACTGAACCGATCGTGACAGCGCAGCGAGTTCCGGACTTGGGCCAGAGGAAAATCGGCCTCCCCAAAGCGCTTTGCTGGCTGGGCCCGCCTCCCCCTGGGTTCCGTTTGTGTCGTCAGCCATTGACTTGGTCCCGCTGGGCCGCGAGCTTGGTGGGAAGACCCCACAGATCAACGAAGCCCTTGGATGCCGACTGGTCGAACGTGTCGCCGGTGTCGTAGGTGGCGAGGTTGAAGTCGTACAACGACTGGTGACTGCGCCGGCCATTGACAGTTGCCCGGCCCGCTTCCAGCCGAATGCGGATGTCGCCGGTGACATGCTCGTTGAAGTCGTCCATGAAACCGTCCAGCGCGCGACGAAGTGGGGAGAACCAGAGTCCGTCGTAGGCCAACTCAGCCCAACGCTGCCGGACACTGGTCGCGAACCGAGCCATGTCCTTCTCCACCGTCACGTTGACGAGTTCGCTATGCGCAGCGATCAGGGTCATCGCACCGGGTGCCTCGTAGACTTCACGGCTTTTGATTCCGACGAGGCGATCCTCGACAATGTCGAGCCGACCGACACCGTGGGCGCCAGCTCGCTGGTTCAACTGCTCAATTGCCTGCAGCATCGTGACCCGAACTCCGTCGATCGCGACTGGGACGCCGCGCTCGAACGTGATGATGACGTCCTCCCCGGCTTTGCCCAGCGTGGGGTCCTGGGTGTAGGAGTAAACATCCTCGATGGGCGCGTTCCAGATGTCCTCCAAGAAGCCCGTCTCGATGGCGCGGCCCCACACGTTTTGGTCGATGGAGTACGGCGAACGCTTGTTGACATCGATCGGGAGGTTCTGCTGCTCGGCGAATTCGATCGCCAAGTCCCGCGTCATCGCGTAGTCACGGACCGGTGCGATGCACGTCAGTTCGGGCGCTAGGGCGCCGATGCCGACTTCGAACCGAACCTGATCATTGCCCTTGCCGGTGCAGCCGTGGGCCACCGTGTCGGCGCCGTACCGATGCGCGGCGGCTACCAGGTGCTTAACGATCGTCGGCCGCGACAAGGCCGACACCAATGGGTACGTCCCCATGTACAGGGCGTCCGCCCGTAGCGCCGGCAGGCAGTACTCGTCGGCGAACTCGTCGCGCGCGTCGGCGACCTCGCTCTCCACTGCTCCACACTCAAGCGCCCGCTGGCGGATGACCTCAAGGTCCTCGCCACCTTGTCCCACGTCGACGGCAACCGCGACGACCTCTGCCCCGGTCTCCTTGGCGATCCAGCCGATCGCCACCGATGTGTCGAGTCCACCGGAATACGCCAGGACTACCCGCTCACTCATGTCTGCTCCTCTTCTTCCACTTGCTGTGTGTTGGTCTGAAAGTTCTGGTCGATGGAAAGTGGCCTCATCGTCGTCTCATGGTGTCGCCGCCCGCCGTGATGCCATTGCGACGAATTCGTCGGCGAGGTCCTTGCCGCCCTTGGGATCCGCGCTGACCACAAGAACAGTGTCGTCCCCGGCCACCGTGCCGATGACCTTGGGGAAGGTGGAATGGTCGATCGAGGAAGCCAGGTACTGCGCCGCGCCAGGTGGAGTCCGCAGAACGACGATGTTGCCGGAGTGATCCGCGCTGCTGACGAGTTCGCCAACGAGGCGTTCCAGCCGATGCCGGGCTGCGTCGCCAGTGTGAAACCTGGGTGCCGGATCCCCGCCGTCGCTCGGGATGGCGTACACAACTGTGCCGCTAGGCCCGACTGCTTTGGTGGCCCGCAACTCGTCCAGATCGCGAGACAGCGTCGCCTGGGTCACCTCGAAGCCGCGGTGGCTGAGCAATTCGAGCAACAACGCCTGCGAGTCGACCTCGTGGTGCTCGAGAATCTCCACGATCCGTTGGTGTCGCGCCACCTTCGTGGCGACACGAGGGTTGGTGCTCTGGGTGGACGCTTCGTCAGTGGGCATTGCTGACCTCCGCCTCGCGAGTTCGGTCGAGCAGGCCCGATAGCGCGTCGGCAAACTCATCCGCCTGCGTGATCGTCAGGTTCAGCGGTGGTGCCAGCCTGATCACATCCGGTGCTACCGCGTTGACGAGGAAGCCGCCGTGCCGTGCGGCGGTCTCAAAGCTGCGCGCGACCGGGCCAGCCAGCAGGAGCGCGCGCCACAGACCAACTCCGCGGGTTCCGAGCAGCAGGTCATGCTCCACCTCGTCGAAGCGCTCCTGCCAGTGACGGCCCACTGCGGTTACGTTGTCGAGTAGTTGCTCGGCCTCAATGGTGTCGATCACGGCCAACGCGACGGCACACGAGACCGGGTTCCCGCCAAATGTCGAGCCGTGCTCGCCAGGAGCGAAGAGCTCCCCGGCGGCGCCAAACCCGATACACGCGCCGAGCGGGAATCCACCAGCCAAACCCTTTGCCAACGTCAGGACGTCGGGGACCACGCCCTCATTGAGGCTGGCGAACCAGGTTCCGGTGCGACCCATGCCGGACTGCACCTCGTCTACCACCAGCAATGCTCCGGACCGGTCGCAGATGCGCCGCGCTGCGGCGAGGTAGCCCTCTGGTGGCACGACGACGCCACCTTCGCCCAGGACTGGCTCAAGGAAGACTGCGGCAGTTCGCTCGGTCACTGCCGCAGACAACGCGCCTTCGTCGCCATACGGCACGAAGTTCACTGGCCCGGGCAACGGTTCGAATGGATCGCGCTTGGCCGGACTACCGGTGATTGAAAGCGCACCCATGGTGCGTCCGTGAAACGAACCGGCTGCTGCGACGATCTCGAGCCTTGAACCTGCAGGGTCGAGTTTGCGCCCATGCTTGCGTGCGAGTTTGTACGCAGCCTCGTTAGCTGTGGCACCGTCCTGACAGAAGAAGATCCGGCCGTCCTGGCCAGTCAGGTCAAGCAGGCGGTGCGCCAAGTTCAGACTTGGCCGATTGCCGTACAGGTTGCTGGTGTGAACGAGTTGTTGCGCCTGCTCAGCTGCTGCGGCCGCGATAGCCGGGTGGGCGTGGCCCAGGCTTGAGGTTGCGATGCCTGCGAGTAGATCGAGGTAGGAGTTGCCCTCAACGTCCCACACGGTCGCGCCGTTACCGTGCGACAGGAAAATCGGGGGCGTCCCGTAGTTGAACATCATCAGGTCTTGCCACTGCCGTGCGAGCCCGTCGCTGGCGCTGGTGGGTTGGCTCTGTTGGTTCACGGCTGATCGCCAGCCTCGGCCTCGTCATCGGCGTAGATCATCGTGCCAATGCCCTCATCGGTGAAGACCTCGAGCAACATGGCGTGAGGGACTCGTCCGTCGATGACGTGCACCCGACGAACGCCTTCTTCAACAGCCTCAAGGCAGGCCTGCATTTTGGGGATCATTCCGCCGTCGAGTGCCGGTAGCAGGTCGGCGAGCTCGGAGGCACTCATCGCGCTGATCAGCGATTCCGTGTCCGGCCAGTCGCGATAGACGCCGGCCACATCGGTCATCATGACGAGCTTGTTCGCCCTCAGGCCGACGGCCAGGGCTGCCGCAGCGGTGTCTGCGTTGACGTTGTAGACGGTGCCGTCGGCGCCAGCGGCGATGCTGGAGACTACCGGGATCAAACCATCGTTGAGCAGGATCTGAACCAGGTTGGGCCGAACGGATCCAACGTCTCCGACCAGCCCGATATCGACTGGGGCGCCGTCGGCATGGACCAACCGCTGGGTCGCTTCAAGCAAGGACGCGTCCTCCCCTGACACCCCAACGGCAAACGGGCCATGCCGGTTGATCAGATTCACCAACTCACGCTGCACCTGGCCGGTGAGCACCATCCGAGCGACGTCGAGGACCTCCGGCGTCGTCACCCTTACCCCAGCCCGGAACTCCGAGGCGATATTCAGCCGCTTGAGCATGTCGCTGATCTGTGGTCCACCCCCGTGAACAACGACGGGTTTGAGGCCGGCGAGCCGCAGGAAGGCGATGTCAGCCGCGAAGGCAGCCTTCAACCGCTCGTCGACCATGGCGTTGCCGCCGTACTTGATGACGACGGTCGAGCCGTGGAATCGCTTGAGCCAGGGCAGTGCCTGCGCTAGCACCTCTGCCTTGTCTCCCGGAGTCATCGGATGGGTGCTCACGTCGAGTACGCCGAGTTCTCGTGAACATAGGCGGCCGTCAAATCGTTGGTCCAGACCGTTGAGGTCGATGACCCGGCGTGGAGGTCGATCACCACGGTGATGACTCGCCCGGTCAGATCCACCGTCGAGCGATCCGCCCCGGCGGCTCCGCCACGACAAACCTGCGCGCCGTTGATTTGGACGTCGATGAGATTCGGGTCGAACTCGACCGACGTCGCGCCAACTGCAGAGATGACTCGGCCCCAGTTTGGATCTTCGCCGTACATGGCGCACTTGAAGAGGTTGCTTCGAGCTACTGACCGGGCAGCTCTGGTGGCGTCGGCATCGCTGGGAGCGCCAACCACGTCGATCTGAATCTCCTTGGAGGCGCCCTCAGCGTCAGCTACCAAAGCCCGCGCGAGCCTTGCGCAGACTGTCGTCAACGCCACCTTGAAATCGGCCTCGCTCGGCTCGACTCCCGACGCGCCACTGGCCAGTAGCAGGACTGTGTCATTGGTCGACATGCAGCCATCCGAGTCGACCCGGTCGAAGGTGGTGGCGACCGCGGCAATGAGGGCAGAATCGGCCAGTTCCGCGCTGATGACAGCGTCGGTGGTGACCGTGCTCAGCATGGTCGCCATGCCCGGCGCGAGCATGCCCGCCCCTTTCGCCATCCCGCCAACGACAAATCCATTGGTCGTGATCGCCGCCGTCTTGGGCACCGTGTCCGTCGTCATGATCGCGACTGCGGCCGCGTCGCCACCGTCGGTCGACAACGTCCGGGCTGCTTGGTCGAAACCATCGAGCAGTTTGCCCATCGGCAGTCGCTCGCCGATCAACCCGGTTGAACAAACCGCCACCTCGCCTGCGCCGATTCCCAGCAGTGCTGCCACAGACTCGGCGCTGCGGTGGGTATCGGCGAAGCCATCAGGTCCGGTGCAGGCGTTCGCTCCCCCGGAGTTCAACGCGACTGCGCGCAGTTCTCCGTCCGTGACAACCTGCTGGCTCCATAGGACCGGCGCAGCCTTGACCCGGTTGCTGGTGAATACCCCGGCAGCGACCTCAAGGGGTCCGTCGTTGACGACCAAGGCAACATCGGGGCGGCCTGACGCCTTGAGACCGGCTGCAACCCCACTGGCCCGAAACCCCTGTGCCGATGTCACGCTCATGGGGTCATCCCGTCTGTGTTCAATCCACTTGCCTCGGCCAGGCCGACCATGATGTTTGCGCACTGAATTGCCTGGCCGGCCGCTCCCTTGGTGAGGTTGTCGATTGCCGCCACGATCACGGCGCGACCTGCGTGCTCATCGGCGAATACCTGCAGAGTCGCTGTGTTGGAGCCCAACACAGCAGCGGTCGTCGGCGTCGTGCCTGCGTCAAGCAACCGCACGAACGGTTCGCCCTTGTAAGCGCTGGCATATGCAGCAACGAGCCATTCCAGGTTCGCTCCTTGTGCCAGTCGTGCTGTCGACGTCGCCAAGATCCCTCGAGGCATCGGCGCCAGGAACGGCGTGAAGGACAAGGTGACGGCGTCGCTGGACAGCACAGTCAATTCCTGCTCGACCTCGGCTGTGTGCTGGTGCGACCCGCCCACCTTGTAGGCCGACAGTGTGCCCATCACCTCGGTCGCGGACAACGCAACAGTCGCCTTGCGGCCAGCCCCGGAGGTTCCGCTGGCAGCCGTCACGACGATGTCGGCGGGCTCCACCAACTGCGAACGCAGCGCGGGGGCAAGCGAAAGTTGGATCGCTGTCGCGTAGCAGCCCGCGACGGCGACTCTGCGCGATCGCGCCAGTTCCTCGCGCCGTCCGGGCAGTTCGGGTAACCCGTAGGTCCATGGTTCGCTGCGGGTCGCCGGACCGTAGTAACGATCCCATGCGGCGGGATCGTGCAAGCGGTGGTCTGCACCAAGATCGACCACGTACTGATCCGCTGGCAGCGCCGCAGTCAGTGCGGACGACTCGCCATGCGGAAGCGCAACAAAGACGAGGTCGAGTTCGCCCAACTCATCAGGATCCGTGTGGCTGAATACTTCTCCCGACAGTGACCCCAAACCTGGGTGCACCGACGTGATCTGCACTCCCGCGGCGGTGTTCGCGGCAGCGACTCTCAGCTCGAACTCCGGATGCCCGGCGAGCAGTCGCAACAACTCCCCACCGGCGTATCCAGACGCCCCGACGACACCGACACTCATGACCACCCGACCAAATATACGCATATGCGTAACTACGGTGCCGCTTGGAGGGTGCAAATCACGGAGCCGGTGCTTGGGTTGGATGCGCGACCAGTCACGATAGCCCTGTGTTTCGCGACCTGCGCCTCTACCGAGTTACCGACACCGCCCGAGTCCTGGGCGCAGCCACGCGGGGTGTGTCGAGATCCGGCCTGATCAGACCGACCAGTCCACGCGCGACTCTGCAACTCACCGCAGGGGTGGTGCGGTGGGGTACAAGCCCCGGCGTGGGGTTCGCGTTGGGGGCCGCGCGTCACCCGTCCGAGGCAGCCGTAATCGACGTCGACGACCCAGATCGGGCAGTTGTCTCCTTCATCGAGATGGATCACCGCTGCAGCGCCGTCGCGGTCTCACTGCTCGACCGTGGGATTGGCCCGGGTTCCCGGGTGGGCCTCCTTGCGCGCAACTCGCGGGGGTTCCTCGAGACACTGGTGGCGGTGTCCCGCACGGGCGCGGACCTGGTGTATTTGAACACCTCGGCTGCGCCTGAAGCCATCGCCAGCGTCATCGCCGAGCAGGGACTGTCGTTGGTCTTCCGGGATCAGGAGTTCGCCTCGGTGGTCCCGAAGTCAATTCCGACCATCAGCACGGACGAAAAGTCGGGAGTGGCATTACTCGCCAGCTTGCCCATTCGGCGCGAGTTGCCGACGGTGGCGAATCAGGGCAAACATGTGATCCTGACCTCGGGCACGACGAGTGGTCGATCGCGTGGAGCTGGTCGTTCGTCGGTTCCGCTGGACGCCGCCGCCGCGGTACTCGATGCGTTTCCGATCAAGATGCGCGACACCATGCTGATCGCTGCGCCGCTGTTCCACGCGTGGGGGTGGATGCACCACCGCCTCGCGACCCTGCTGGACGCCACTGAAGTCGTTGTCCGACGCCCCGAGCCGGAGCGGGTCCTCGCCCTCATCGAGGAATACCAAGTCGAGACGCTCGTCACTGTTCCGGTGATCCTGCATCGGCTCGCAAGCCTGCCCGAGGACGTGCTCCGCAAATATGACACCTCTTCGCTGCGCTGTGTGGCAGTCAGTGGATCGGCACTGCCCGGCGACTTGGCCATCGAATTCATGGATACGTTCGGCGACATCCTGTACAACCTCTATGGGAGCACCGAGGCCGCGTTTGCGACTTGCGCTGACCCTGCCGACCTGCGGGCCGATCCGCAGACAGCGGGCAAGCCGTTGGCTGGCGTTCACATCGAGATATTGGACGTGCGCGGGCGGAAAGTACCAACTGACGTGGACGGCCGGGTGTACGTCGGAAGCCGAACCACCTTCGACGGATACACCGACGGCAGTGACAAGGAACGCACGCGCGGATTGGTTTTCACTGGCGACATCGGTCGGCTCGACAATGAGGGAAGACTCACGATCGTCGGTCGTGCCGACGACATGGTGATCACCGGCGGGGAGAACGTGCACCCGACCGAGGTTGAAGAGGTGCTGCTCGGCAGCTCCGACGTCGATGACGTCGCGGTGGTCGGCGTCCCGGATCCCGTTTACGGCGCCGCCCTGGTTGCTCATGTTGTCCCACACGATCCGGCCCGCGCGGACGAACAGTTGCTCCTGGCGTGGTCGCGAGACCGACTCGGCCCACACCATCGGCCACGCAAAGTCGTGTTCCACGAAGAACTGCCGCGCAACGCGACTGGCAAAGTCCTTAGGCGAGCGTTGGCCGGGGATGCGGAAGCGACTGAACCGGACGACGACGAATTGCTCTGAGGCCACGCTGAGCATGTTGCGCGAGCGTGGACGGCCATCCTGCTAGCAGGTGCTCACGCGGGTCCGCGAAGTACCGCCCCACACTGTTGCACTGCCTGGGCGACCGCGGCGTCGCGGGCAGCGGTCACCTCCTCGAGGGCCAACGTCCGATCGGGAGCCCGGAAACGCAACGCGTACGCCAGTGATTTGAGCCCTTCGCCAACCTGCGGACCGTCGTACACGTCGAATAGTCGGACCGACTCCAGGAGTGCACCGGCCCCTTCGCGCAGTGCCTCTTGCACGTCAGCCGCAGGCGTTTGCCTCGACACCACCAAGGCGACGTCTTCTTTTGCCACTGGCATTGCCGAGAAGTCGGGTGCTTTCACCACGACCTCGGCGCCCGCACTAATGACGGCACCGAGGTTCAGTTCGAACGCGACGGTGCGCGCCGGAAGATCCCACTGCGCCGCGACCTTCGGGTGGAGTTCGCCGGCGTAGCCAATCGGCTCATCGCCCAAGCTGAGAGCCGCGCAACGGCCGGGGTGGAACGGTGCGAAGGTGCCAGCCTCCGCCGTGAGGGCAACGTTGAGCTCTGCGGCAATTCTGACCGCAGCAGCGATCGCGTCGGACCAATCGATCGGCCGTCCCGGGCCCCACCAGCCGGGACGCTCCCACGTTCCAGCCAGTACTGCCCCGACGTGCAGGGGCTGGTCGGGCAGCAATCGGTTCAACCCAGCGATCTGGTCGGCGGTGGGTCGGACATCAACAGGAAGCCTGGCAACCGGATCGGAACCCGGCGATGGGAGGAACACCGAGCCAATCTCGAATACGCGCACCGAATCGGCGCCGCGAGAGACATTTCGTCGGGCCACCGCCAGCAGGCCAGGCAACAACGTGGTGCGCATACCCGGTGCCTCGTCGGACAGCGGATTGGCGAGGGTCACAAGATTGGCCAGGGAATCGTCGAGCGAGATGCCAGTGCGCGACAGGTCGGACTCGCCGATGAATGGGTAGGTCAGTGTCTCCACCAGACCAAGGGAGGCCGCGACGCGACTGGCCCGCCGGCGCAATTGTTGGGCCCTGGTCAAGCCGCGACCTGCGTGCCCATGTGGCAACCTGGACGGGATCTGGTCGTACCCAATGATGCGGATGACCTCCTCGGCCAAGTCCGCTGGATCAGTCAGATCAGGTCGCCAACTCGGCGCAAGCACCTGCAACGTCTGTGCCCCATCAGCACCACTCGAACCAGCCGCGCCGTCCGCACCGGGGACTAGTGAGACCACGCATCCGACCAGTTGCAGGTCCGTGATCACTTTGTCGGTTGCAATATCCATCCCGGCAACTCGGGCCGGGTAGTCCCCCGCCATGGTGATCGCAGATACGTCAACGGGAGTTTCCTCCGCGAGCAGGCCCACATTGCTGGCGCCGGTTAGTTCCACCAGCAGCGCCGCCGCCGTGCCTGAGGCGTACGCCGCTACGTCGCGGTCGACGCCGCGCTCGAACCTGCGGGATGCCTCGGAGGTGAGCTTGTGCCGACGGGACATCTTTGCAACGGTAATCGGATCAAAGTGAGCGGCCTCAATGACGATACTGGAGCTGCCATCGCCGATTTCGCTGTTGAGTCCACCCATCGTTCCGGCGAGCGCCAACGGACCGGAATCATCAGCAATCAGCAAGTCCGCAGGGTCTAACTCCCGAACCACATGGTCGAGGGTCTCCAACCGCTCGCCGGGCTCCGCCCTTCGCGCGGTCAGTCCGCCGCTGAGGGCGTCAGCGTCGAACGCGTGCAAAGGCTGGCCGGTGGCGAGCATGACGTAGTTGGTGACGTCGACGACGACGCTCACCGACCGCATTCCAGCGGCGACGAGCCGCTGCTTCATCCACAGCGGCGTCGGTGCCGACGTGTCGACGCCCACCAACGTGCGGGTCGTGAACAGGTCGCAACCACTCGGATCACTGATGTGACAGCCCACTGGCTGGCGCGCGTCTCCCGTCGGTGCGGGCAGGTCCGCCAATTCCATCGCACGGTCGCGGAACGGGGCATCGAATGCGATTGCCGCCTCCCGTGCAACTCCCCTGATGGACAGCGCATAACCCCGGTCGGGTGTGACGGCGATGTCGAGCACGTCTTCGCCAAGTCCCAACAACGCCGCGGCCGACTCGCCGGGCGACGCAGATCCTGCCGGGAGCACCATGATTCCGTCATGGTCGTCACCCAGATCGAGTTCAGCCGACGAACAGATCATGCCGTCGGAGGTGTGGCCGTAGGTCTTGCGTGCGCTAATAGCGAATCCGCCGGGTAGCTCCGAGCCGGGCAGCGCCACGACCACCAGATCACCGACAGCGAAATTGTTCGCGCCACAGACGATCCCCTGCAGGACATCGGGTCCGCCACCAACGTCGACGCGGCAGAACCGGATGGGCTTCTTGAAGTCGGTCAAGTCAGTGATGTGCTCGACGCGCCCAACCACCACCGGCCCGCCGACGGCTCCGATCGTCTCGACGGTTTCAACTTCCAGGCCCATCCTGATCAGGCCAGCGGCCAGTGCACGGCCATCAATGGATTCGGGAAGCTCAACAAATTCGCGCAGCCAGGACATCGGCACTCGCATGGTCTAACCCTCCAAGCCGAATGCCGAGGTGAATCGAATGTCGCCCTCGACGATGTCGCGCATATCGGTGATGTCGTGGCGGAACATCAACGTCCGCTCCAGACCCATTCCGAAAGCAAAGCCGGAATACCGATCCGAATCGATGCCGCACGCGGCCAGTACCCGGGGGTTGACCATGCCGCAGCCGCCCCATTCGATCCAGCCCTCGCTGCCACACGTGCGACAGGGGTGCGCGGGATCACCAACACTCGCGCCCCGACATGCGAAGCACTGCAGATCCAATTCAGCACTTGGTTCGGTGAATGGAAAGTACGACGGTCGCAGGCGGGTCACGAGACCCTCGCCGAAGATTGCAGCCGCCAGGTGATCGAGCGTGCCCTTGAGGTCGGCCATCGTGATGCCCTCGTCCACGGCGAGTCCCTCGATCTGGTGGAAGACCGGGGTGTGCGTGGCATCCAACTCGTCAGTTCGGTAAACGCGTCCTGGGCAGACAACGTAGACCGGCAACTCCCGATCCAGCAGTGCCCGAATTTGGACCGGCGAGGTGTGAGTTCGCAGCACCACCGAGCTGTCAGGTGAGTCAACGAAGAAGGTGTCCTGCATGGTGCGGGCCGGGTGATCTAGCGCCATGTTGAGCGCGTCGAAGTTGAACCACTCCGCCTCGACCTCGGGGCCTTCGGCGACCTCGTAGCCCATGGCGACGAAGACATCGGCGAGGTGCTCGGCGACCGCAGTCAAGGGGTGGCGGCCTCCGATCGGCGTGCGATCAGACGGCAGGGTGACATCAACAGCCTCTTCAACCAAAACGCGGGCGTCCTGTTCGGCCTCAAGCTCACCTTGGCGACGCTCAATCGCCGCCCGAACCGCTCCACGCGCCTTTCCTACCCGCTTGCCGGCTTCCGCCTTGGCTGCTGGCGGCAATGCGCCAATCTCGCGATTGGCCAGGGCCAACGCAGACCGGTCCCCGGCATGGTCGATCCGAACCTGTTTGAGGTCGGCAAGATCGGAGGCTCGTGCAACCGCTGCCTCGGCCAACGCTTGGGCGGCCGCAATCGCTGCCGGATCCAAGGCACTGACTTCTACTGGGTCATAGTCTTTGTTTGGCGCTGACATCTGCTCCTCAATCCGCCCCGGAGTCTAGTTGGGGCGGATTGAACTCCCCACAACGACCGTCGATCAAGCCTCTGACATGACCTCAGGCGTAGGAGCCTGCTGATCGCGCTCGGTCTGGCGCCGGTTGGCCTCGGTGAGTTCCGCCTCCGGGACCGGCGGTGAGTCGATTCGCGTGATCGGATGGCGCGCATCGATCCACGCCTCAAGATCGGGGGCCGACTCGTAGGACGTAATCAGGCAGTACCGCGGCTGGTCACCTGGGTGCCACACCGCGTGGTAGAGCCGCTGGGTGTCAATGATCGCCTGCGTTCCGGCGGGTAGCGGCACGCGCGTCTCGGTCGCGGGGTCATTCTTGTCCTCGCGCAGGATCATGACTGAATCCTGGTCATCGGTGAGGTTGAAGAAGGCACGCACGATCCACCCCGTGCCATCAGGGTTGAGGCGGTTGTTGTCATCAATGTGCAGATTGTGGATTGCGTCGGCGTAGGTGTTGGGCTGCAACTCGATGACGCGGCAGCGACCGATGTTGACATCAGGCTCCTTGGCGCGCTCGACGAGGCGCGGGCCGAGTTCGACGTTTTGCTCGACCCAGACGCCGTCCTTGTCGGTCTTGGCTGGTGTGTGGTTCCAGAAGCCATCGCACTCAAGGTCGCCATATGCCGAGGCGAGCGGTGAGAAGCGGGTGTCACCGGAGGATTTCCAGTCCACATACTCGATGTCTAGCCATTCGGTTGGATCCTGCGACTGGTCGTAGGAATCGACAACAACGAAGCCACTGTCATCCAGGATTGGCATTTTGTAGTACGACATTTGAGTGTCCTCCACGAGGTCCGAACTGGGCAAATTCACATCTTCCACGCCAGGTTACCCCGCCAAACTTGCCAGGAAACCTCCACGATTCATACAACCCACGCCAGCGGGCCGCGTCCGAGCGGGCCACCGTGAAGTGGCTTTGACTCCGTCGCTACCTCATCTGGCTGCAATGGCGGATGCGTAGAGGCACACTGCCGCAGCAGCGCCAACGTTCAAGCTCTCGGCGTGACCGTAGATCGGGATGCGAACTGTCAAGTCGCACGCGGCCACAATCGCTGCGTCCAAGCCATGGGCCTCATTGCCGAAGACCCACGCTGTGGGTGCCGCGATCACGTCGTGAAGCTGGTCGGAAAAGAGCTCGACTTCGGCAGCCCCCGACGTTGCGATGAACCGACACAACTCGACAGGAAGTGCCGCTCGCACTTGCTCGAAGGTAGATCCGGTGAGGACTGGCAGATGGAAGATTGAACCAGTGCTGGCCCGCACCGCCTTGTTGTTGTACGGGTCGCAACTGCCCGACGTCAGAATCACGCCGTCGGCTCCGGCGGCGTCAGCGATCCGGATAAGCGTGCCAACATTGCCCGGATCGGCAGGTGCGACCGCGACGGCGACCAGTGTCGGCGACGACGCAGCGAACGCTGCGAGCGTCGGCTGCTCAACCATCGCCGTAATCGCGACGATCCCCTGTGAGGTGACCGTGTCGGTCAAGCCGGCGAAATCGTCACTGACCAACTGGACTGGGAGGCCTTGGTCGAGTGCGTCCTGGGTCAATTCGCCGTGGCTTGGCGACTCGTTGCGTTGGTCGACGAACAGTTCCAACGCGAGCGCCGCGCGCAGCGCCTCCCGCACGGCCTGCGGGCCCTCGGCCAGGAATCGTCCCTGTGCTTGCCGTTCAGCCTTGCGTTTGAGCGCTCGGGCCCGACGGAAACTGGCCATACTCGCAGCCTGCGCTTCAGCCAAGCTCACCGCTGGTTCGCGCAGCTGAGCTAGGCGGCGGGTGACTCGACCACGACGGCGTCGCGGGCGATCTGCACGAGAGCGCTGAAAGCCGCTGAATCGTTGACAGCCAACTCGGCCAACATGCGACGATCGACTTCGATTTCAGCTGCCTTGAGGCCCTGAATGAACCTGTTGTAGGTCATCCCGTTGGCCCTGGAGGCCGCGTTGATGCGCTGAATCCACAGGCGGCGGAACTCACCCTTGCGCGCACGGCGGTCACGGTACGAGTAGACCATCGAGTGGGTGACTTGCTCTTTTGCCTTGCGGTACAGCCTGGATCGCTGGCCGCGGTAACCGCTGGCGCGCTCGAGGACTGCCCGACGCTTCTTGTGCGCATTGACTGCGCGCTTGACGCGTGCCACAACTTTCTCCTTGCGTTAGCGAC
>JAGNDY010000018.1 GCA_018003655.1 Candidatus Nanopelagicales bacterium | reverse complement strand
AACCCTCAAACGCCGTGACCATCACCGGCGAACGCAATTGCGGCAACGCCTCCCACTCAATCAACGTTCCTCCTGTGGCATTGAACCCGCGCGACCAATAGGACAGTTGCAGCCTAGGTGGATTTGTCCTCGCGGGTAACCTGTTCCCACTATGACTGATACCCGCAATGATCTCCGGCAAGCCCTCACAGAACGCGTCTTGGTCGCCGATGGCGCCATGGGCACGATGCTGCAGTCATACGACCTCACCCTCGACGATTTCGAGGGCCACGAGGGGTGCAACGAGGTCCTCAACGTGACCCGGCCCGACGTCGTCCGTGCGATCCACGATGCCTACTACGAGGTAGGCGTTGACATGGTTGAGACGAACACTTTCGGTGCCAACTGGGCCAACCTCGCCGAATACGGGATCACCGACCGAATCCGCGAATTGGCCGAGGCGGGGGCACGCATTGCGCGGGAATCCGCCGACGCGTGGTCAACGCCTGAGCATCCGCGTTTTGTACTCGGATCTGTGGGCCCGGGCACCAAACTCCCGACGCTCAAACACGCACCTTACGCACTCCTGCGCGACGCGTACCAGGAGCAAGCCGAAGGGATGCTCGTCGGCGGGGTCGATGCGATCCTGGTGGAGACAGTGCAGGACATCCTGCAGGCCAAGGCTGCGCTGGTGGGTGCACGTCGAGCGATGACGGCCCTCGGGATCGATGCGGTGCTGATCGTCCAGATCACCGTAGAGACGACCGGAACGATGCTGTTGGGTACTGAGACCGGTGCGGCGCTGGTTGCGTTGGAACCGCTCGGCATTGACTTCATCGGACTGAACTGCGCGACCGGACCGGCCGAGATGAGCGAGCATCTGCGGCTGTTGTCCCAGCAGGCAAACGTCGGCCTCAGCTGTATGCCCAACGCCGGCCTGCCGGTGCTGGTCGGCGAAGGAGCGCAATACCCGCTCACACCGGATGAGCTCGCCGACGCTCACGATCTCTTCACCACTGAGTATGGCCTGAGCATCGTCGGCGGTTGCTGTGGAACGACTCCGGAACACCTGCGCGCGGTGGTCGAGCGAGTCGGCGGGCGCGCACCGACAGCTCGCTCACCAAAGCAAGATCGTTCAGCATCCTCGCTGTACCAACCGGTCCCGTTCCGCCAGGACGCCGCGTTCTTGTCGATCGGTGAACGCACGAATGCCAACGGTTCCAAGGCCTTCCGCGAAGCGATGGTCGAGGGGCGTCTTGATGACTGCATCGAGATCGCGAAGGCCCAACAGCGCGATGGCGCCCACCTGCTCGACCTCTGCGTCGACTACGTGGGCCGTGACGGCGTCGCGGACATGATCGAGTTGTCCGGCTTGCTTGCGACATCCTCGACCCTGCCGATCGTGCTGGACTCGACCGAACCGGAGGTTGTCGAGGCTGGTCTGGAAATGCTCGGTGGCCGATGCGTCGTGAACTCGGTCAACTACGAGGACGGCGACGGCCCCGAATCTCGGATTCGCCGAATGATGCCCATCGTGCGTGAGCACGGCGCCGCGGTTGTCGCGCTCACGATCGACGAGGAAGGCCAGGCCCGCGACGCCGCTTGGAAGTTCCGGGTCGCGAGCCGACTCATCGATGACCTGACGGGAAACTGGGGGATGGACGTCGGCGACATCCTCGTCGACGCCCTGACCTTCCCGATCGCAACGGGCCAAGAGGAGACGCGCCGCGACGGAATTGAGACCATCGAGGCGATCCGGCAAATCAAAGCTGCCTACCCGGACGTCCAGACGACGCTCGGCGTCTCGAATGTCTCATTCGGCCTCAACCCGGCCGCTCGCCAGGTCCTCAATTCGGTCTTCCTCCACGAATGCCAGCAGGCTGGACTCGATTCGGCGATCCTGCACGCGTCGAAGATCGTGCCGATCGCACGAGTTTCCGACGAACAACGCGAGGCCGCCCTGGATCTGGTGTACGACCGTCGGACCTACGACGATGACGGCAACCTCACCCACGATCCGCTTGCCCACTTCCTCCAAGTGTTCGAGGGTGTGGAGTCGACCTCGTCAGCGGAATCGCGCGCAGAGGAGCTGGCGAAACTGCCGCTCTTTGAGCGATTGGAAAAGCGCATCGTGGACGGTGAGCGCAACGGCCTCGACGATGATCTTGCAGCGGCGCTGGCGCAGAAACCTGCACTGGCCATCGTCAACGACACTCTTCTGTCGGGGATGAAGACGGTCGGTGAGCTCTTTGGGTCCGGACAGATGCAGTTGCCCTTCGTGCTGCAGAGCGCAGAGGTCATGAAGAAGGCAGTCGCCTACCTTGAGCCACACATGGAGCGCAGCGACGACGGCGGTAAAGGTCGAATGGTGCTTGCGACGGTCAAGGGTGACGTTCACGACATCGGTAAGAACCTGGTCGACATCATCTTGACCAATAACGGCTACGAGGTCGTGAACCTTGGCATCAAGCAGCCGATCAACACGATCTTGGATGCCGCTGCCGAGCACAACGCAGATGCGATCGGCATGTCTGGCCTGCTCGTCAAGTCCACCGTGATCATGCGCGACAACCTCAAGGAAATGAACCAGCGCGGTGTCGCGGACAGGTGGCCGGTGTTGCTCGGGGGGGCGGCGCTGACCCGGGCCTTTGTTGAGCAGGATCTCGCCGACCTGTTCGACGGTGAGGTTCGCTACGCCCGCGATGCTTTCGAGGGCCTCAATCTGATGGATGCCGTCATGGCGATCAAGCGTGGCGACGAGGGCGCCGCCTTGCCGGAGCGTCGCCAACGCCGTGTCCGGAGTCGCTCTGTTGCACGGACCGCACCAGCGGATATCCCCGCGCGTGCCGACATCGCAGGCGATAACCCCTTGCCTACGCCGCCCTTCTGGGGCGACCGCGTTGTCAAGGGAATTGCCCTGGCCGACTACGTCGCCTACCTCGACGAGCGGGCCCTCTTCCGCGGACAGTGGGGCCTGACTCCGTCTCGTGGTGAGGGCCCCGACTACGACGAGTTGGTGCAATCAGAAGGCCGCCCACGATTGCGGGCCCTGCTGGACAAGGTGCAAACCGAAGGGCTGCTTGAGGCTGCCGTCGTCTACGGCTACTTCCCAGCCTGGGCCGAGGGTAACGACATCGTGATCGGCGACCCTGCTCAGATGTCCGGTGGCGGTCTGGGGTCCGAGAAACGGCCCGACGAGTTCGCCCGGCTCAGTTTCCCGCGCCAGCAGCACGGACGCTTCCTCTGCTTGGCGGACTACATTCGACCCGTTGATCTGCTCGGGCCGGCCGAAGTCGACGTGCTCGAAATGCAGGTGGTGACGGTCGGCACTCGCGTCGCCAAAGCGACCGAGAAGCTGTTCGCCAGCAACTCCTACCGGGAGTACTTGGAGTTGCACGGGCTGTCTGTGCAACTCGCCGAAGCCCTTGCTGAGTATTGGCACAGTCGGGTCAGGTCTGACCTAGGTGTGGGTTCTGACGACGATCCGGCAATCACCGCGATTCTCAAGCAGAAGTACCAAGGCGAGCGGTTCTCGTTTGGGTATCCGGCATGCCCAGAACTTGAGCAGCAAACCGTCATCTTTGACCTACTCGACCCGGGCCGAATCAATGTCGAACTTTCTGAGGAGTACATGCTGCACCCGGAACAGTCGACCTCGGCGTTGGTGTTCCACCACCCCCAAGCCAGCTACTTCAACGCAACCTGATGGCCGCACTCAAGGCAGTTCTGTTCGACATGGACGGAACGCTGGTGGACACAGAAACACTGTGGGAGGAGTCCGAGGTTCGCACCATGGCGGGGTTTGGGTACGAATGGACCCGTGCCGATCAACTCCACGCAATGGGCGGGCCTGTCGAGCGGGTCGTGACCTACATGTCAGATCGGTGTGGAGCCGAACCCGCGGACATTGAGGCCGCGTTGGTTGCCGACATCGAGGCACTCATGGCGGCTGCGCCGCTACCAGTCCAGGCTGGCGTCCACGAGATTCACGACGAACTCGTCGCGGCCGGAATACCTGTGGGCCTTGTTACCAACTCTTGGCGGCGGTTGATGGACAACGTGCTCTCCGTCATACCGCTCACGTTCGATGTGACCATAGCCGGCGATGAGGTTGCCTCACCCAAGCCCGACCCGCAGCCCTACGTGGAAGCCTGCCGAATGCTTTCGGTCGACCCCCGGAATGTCGTCGTCATCGAGGACTCACCAACGGGCGTGGAGTCGGCAACGGCGGCGGGCTGCATCGTCGTGGCCGTTCCGCAGGGTAACCGAATCGAGCCGGCGCCACGCAGACTGGTAGTCGAATCGCTGGCTCACCTGAATCTTGCTCGACTGCGTGCCCTGGCCGAACAGAACTAGGTGGCAAAACTAGCTAGCGGCTGGTGCTTCGAGCTCGGTGTCCAGCCTCTTCATGCAATCCAGCACTGATTCCGCCGTGGGCTCCCGCAGTTCATCAACGATGTGGCCGTCGGCCAGGAAGATGACGCGATCGGCGTAGGAGGCCGCAACCGGCTCATGCGTGACGATCACGATCGTTTGACCGAATTCGTCGACGCTGCGACGCAGGAATCCAAGCACCTCCGCGCTACTCGTGGAGTCGAGGTTCCCGGTGGGCTCGTCGGCGAAGATGATGTGCGGTTGGCTGGCCAATGCGCGAGCGCAGGCGACCCGCTGCTGCTGCCCACCTGAAAGTTCCGTCGGCTTGTGACCGAGGCGATCGCGCAATCCAACCGTGTCGACAATTGTGTCGAACCACTGCTGGTCGATCTTCCGGCCAGCAATGTCGACGGGCAGGGTGATGTTCTCCTTGGCCGTCAGCGTCGGCACCAGGTTGAAACTCTGGAAAACGAAGCCGATGGACTCGCGACGCAGTTTGGTCAGGGCTTTGTCGGACAGCCCGGTCAGCTCGACGTCTCCGATGTAGACCTCGCCGGTCGATGCCTGATCGAGGCCTGCCATGCAGTGCATGAGGGTGCTTTTGCCCGAGCCAGAAGGGCCCATGATGGCGGTGAACTCACCTGCGACCAGATCGACGTCCACGCTATCCAGCGCGACAACGCGGGTGTCGGCGGTTCCGTAGATCTTGGATAGGCCACGGGCATGCGCTGCGGCGCCACTGGCAGGAGATTGTGTCGAGGTGTCAGTCACGGATTCAGGTTACTGCCTGCTCGGTGACGCCGAGGCCGCTCGGTAGGGGCGGTGGTGTACCACCCTTGGCCGGGCATCGCGAGTGATGGTCACACCAATCGCACAATCGCGACGGCCTCGGCTCCCAGTCACCACGCTCGGCCACCTTGGTGATGGCCTGCCACAGCGCACGAAGCTTGCGCTCGAACCCAACCAACTCGTCCTCGGTCGGCTCGTACTGAAGCACTTCGGAATCGCCGAGATACATCAACTGAAGTCGCTTGGGCAAAACCCCTCTGGTCCGCCAAAGCATCAGCGCGTAGAAGCGCATCTGAAACAGCGCCTTCTGCTCAAATCCCGGTCCGGGTGAGCGACCCGTCTTGTAGTCCACGACTCGCAGCAGATCCCCGGGGGCGACGTCGAGGCGATCGACGATCCCGCGCAAAGCTGGACCCTCGTCGAGTCGCATCTCAAGGCGAAGCTCGCGCGCGGCAGGCTCCAGTCGACTCGGGTCTTCCAGGGCAAAGTAGGTCTCCAGCAGGGGTTCGGCGCTGGCGATCCAGTCGGCGAGTACGGCGGGGGAGGCGACCGGGGCCTCGGTCAGTGCCTCGGCATCGAATTCGGCGCCGGAATCGAGGGCAAAACTGAGGTTTGGATCGTCGTCAAGTAGCGAGCGCCAGGTAGGCATGAGCAACTGGTGCGCAGCAGCGAGGGTGCGTTCGGCTGCTGGTAAATCGAAGAGGTTCTCCAGCACCGCGTGGACGAGGGTTCCGCGCACTGCGGCCGAGCTCGGACGCTCCGGAATGCGATCGATGGCGCGGAAGCGGAACAGCAGCGGGCAGGTGAGAAAGTCCGATGCCCTCGACGGCGACAACGCGATACCGGCTGGCAGTCCAGGCGGAGCGACTTGCGCGACGGGCTGATCGGGGCTTTCTGGTTGGTCGGCCGTCGACGCTGGCGTCGCGCGGACCTCCCGGTTGGGCGTCTCTGTTGCTGGCATGTTCTGAAGGCTACGTGCAACCGCCGACAATCCAACCGACGACACCAAGCCTGTGGACACAGACGTAGGCTCACCCTCCATGACCTCAACTGGTGCCGATCAACGTCGCGGCGTGCTCAAACCGGGTGATCGAGTCCAGTTGACGGACCCGAAGAAGCACCTCCACACCATCACGCTGGAACCGGGTGGTCAGTTCCACACAGCCCGGGGGGCGATTGCGCACGACGACCTCATTGGCGGCCCTGAGGGCGTAGTCGTGCTCTCAAGCAACGGGACTCAGTACCTTGCGCAGCGTCCGCTCCTGCGCGATTTCGTGCTGTCCATGCCTCGCGGCGCAACCGTCATTTATCCCAAGGACGCGGCTCTCATCGTCGGTTTCGCCGACATCTTTCCTGGTGCGCGCGTTATCGAAGCCGGAGCTGGCTCCGGTGCCATGACCTGTTCCTTGTTGCGGGCCGTCGGGGACGAGGGCTTCGTTCATTCATTCGAGCGCCGCGAAGATTTCGCGACGATCGCGGCCGAGAATGTCCAGCGCTACTTTGGCAGTGAGCATCCGGCGTGGGAACTGACCGTTGGTGACTTGGCGACGAGCCTTACCGACACCGACGTGGATCGAGCAGTTCTGGACATGCTCGCACCCTGGGAGTGCATTGCCGCAGTGGGTGGGGCCCTTCGGCCTGGCGGGGTTCTGTGCATTTACGTGGCCACGACGACCCAGTTGTCGCGAACGGTCGAGACGATCCGGGAACTGGGTGGGTGGACCGAGCCCGAGTCGCTGGAGACCATGCTGCGAACGTGGCACGCCGAAGGCCTCGCTGTGCGACCGGATCACCGAATGATCGGCCATACCGGATTCATCATCACGACCCGCAAGCTCGCTGCCGGAGTGGAGGCGCCCAAGCGCCGACTACGCCCCTCCAAAGGCGCCTACGGCAGTGATTGGAACGGCCCCACGGCCGATTCGCCCTCGCCCAAGACCGACGAGAATGGGTAGGGTCGGAAACAACAGCATTAGGGTCTGACCCAAGTGGCAGACTCGCCCGCGAGTTCGCGCGACCAACCGGGAGGCTCACATGCCAATCGATGACGACGGTGGACGCTACGGTGGCGGTTACACCTCGCGCCCGACTGAGGCAGATGTCGCAGCCATTCGCGACGAGTTGACCAGAGCGCGCCATCGGTCCGAGCGCCTCGCCGAGACACTGCGCGAGGCACGCGAGCAAATCATCTCCTTGAAGGAGGAGGTCGACCGCCTCGCCGAACCGCCCAGCGGCTACGGCACGTTTCTCACCAAGCACGAAGACGGCACGATTGACGTTTTCGCTTCGGGACGCAAACTGCGCGTGACCGTGAGCCCTGCGGTACCGCTGGACACCCTGCGCATCGGCCAGGAGGTCATGCTCAACGAGGCCATGAATGTGGTGGCTGTCTGCGGCTTCGAACGCCACGGCGAGATCGTCACCCTCAAGGAGATCCTTGAAGACGGTGAGCGCGCATTGGTCATTGGACGCACGGATGAGGAACGGGTGGTGCAGCTTGCGGCGCCGTTGCTTGAGGCGCCGATCCGGGCGGGCGACGCGCTGCTGATGGAGGCGCGTTCGGGCTACGTCTACGAGCGAATCCCCAAGGCCGAAGTCGAGGAACTTGTCTTGGAAGAGGTTCCGGATATCGACTATCTCGATATTGGCGGACTGGCGTCTCAGATCGACCAGATTCGCGACGCGGTTGAGTTGCCGTATCTGCATGCCGAGCTATTCGCCGAACACAAACTGAATGCGCCCAAGGGGATCCTGCTGTATGGCCCGCCCGGTTGCGGAAAGACGTTGATTGCCAAGGCGGTCGCCAACTCGCTGGCCAAGAAGGTTTCGGCCCGCGAAGGCACCTCCGCGGCGCGCTCGTTCTTCCTCAACATCAAGGGCCCGGAACTGCTCAACAAATACGTTGGCGAAACCGAACGACACATCCGGCTGGTCTTCCAACGCGCACGGGAGAAGGCAAGCGAGGGTATGCCCGTCATCGTGTTCTTCGACGAGATGGACTCGTTATTCCGGACTCGAGGCTCCGGGGTGTCCAGCGATGTCGAGAACACCATCGTCCCGCAGTTGCTGAGCGAGATTGACGGCGTTGAGCGACTCGAGAACGTCATCGTCATTGGTGCTTCCAATCGCGAGGACATGATCGATCCGGCGATCCTGCGGCCCGGACGACTTGACGTGAAGATCAAGATTGAACGTCCGGACGCCCAAGCGGCGGCGGACATCATGGCCAAGTACCTGACGCCCGATCTGCCGTTGCATGCCGACGACCTAGCCGAGAACGGCGGCGATCCAGTGACCACCACTCGGGCGATGATCGAGCGTGGCGTCGAGCGGATGTACGCCGAAAGCGATGAGAACCGATTCCTCGAAGTGACCTACGCGGACGGCGACAAGGAAGTGCTCTACTTCAAGGATTTCAATTCGGGCGCCATGATCGAGAACATCGTCGCCCGGGCAAAGAAGTCGGCAATCAAGGACTATCTGGAGACCGAACAGAAGGGCATTCGGGTCTCGCACTTGCTGTCGGCCTGCGTCGACGAGTTTCGGGAGAACGAAGACCTCCCCAACACAACGAACCCGGACGACTGGGCACGCATCTCGGGCAAGAAGGGCGAGCGCATCATCTTCATCCGGACGTTGGTCCAAGGCAAGAAGGGCTCCGAGGCCGGCCGTTCCATCGACACTGTCGCGAATACTGGCCAGTACCTTTAGAGCTACCCGACGCAATCGCCACACTGCCGACGAACCACCGAATGCGCCCAGTGTGATTCTCACCGTGCACCGGGCCTGTGATCGCTGGTAGAACGTTCCCGCACGCGGCCGCCGGGCCGCACCAAGCGAGGGACAGTCGATGGACACCATCATTTTGACCGTGCTGCTAGTCGGCGCAGTCCTCGCAGTCCGAGGTGCCCGAGCCAAGGTTCTGATTCCGGTATTCGTGCTCGGGTTCGTCATGACCGCATTGCTGTTCAACCACCACGCCACCTCGACGCTCAACCTGAGCTTCTAAGCAGGCGACCATGAGCACTCGAGAGCAGACTCCGACTCCGGCCGCAGCCGTTGAGGATGCCCCGGCCACGGCGACCATCTGGAACAAGGTCGGGTACTGGCTGCCACACCTGGTCGCACTGGCGTACTGCCTGGTCATCCTCATGGCCATTTCGACCCAGTTCACCGGTGCCCATGACATGCCCTGTCCGCTGTGCACATTGCAGCGCATGGCGATGATCCTGATCGGAATCGGTGCTGTCTGGATGGTCGGGCTGACCCGCAAAGGCCGGATGAATATGGGCGCCTACGCGCGCGGCTACGGCCTGATGATCCTCGGCGCCCTGCTCGGCATGATCATTTCCACCCGTCAGGTACTCCTCCACATCGAGCCCGACGATCCGGGCTATGGCGGCACCGTGTTGGGGCTGCACTTCTACACCTGGGCGCTCATCACGTTCTTGATTGTCTTGGTCTACTCCGGAGTCATGCTCACCCTGACCAGGCGGACGTATCCAGTCGCTCCGACCGGCAAGGGCGCACTGATGCTGAGCTCTGTCATCGTGTACTTCTTCGTGTTCGTGATCGCGCTGAATGTCGTACTCATCTTCATCGAACAGGGATTCAACTGGGTGCTGCCGGATGACCCAAGCCGGTACGAATTGCTCTACCAACTCGGCATCAAGTAACGCCCGTCCCCCGAACACCCTGGCGACCTTGAGCCCGTCCTGACCCTAGGCTGTAGTCATGAGCGTCATTCGGGTGATGGGTATTGAGACCGAGTACGGGATTTCCGTACCCGGCCACCCCCACATCAACGCGATGCTGGCGTCCTCTCAGATCGTCAACGCGTATGCCAACCGACCCGGCAGCGCGACGACTGGGCGTGCTCGATGGGACTACGACGAGGAAACCCCCCTGCGTGATGCGCGCGGGTTTGACATGACGCGTGCTGATGCCGACCCATCGGCCCTGACCGATGCCGACATTGGAATGGCCAATGCCGTCCTGACAAACGGGGCTCGCTTCTACGTCGACCACGCACATCCGGAGTACTCCAGTCCGGAGGTAACCAACCCCTGGGACGCCATGGTCTACGACCGCGCCGGTGAGTTGATCATGGCGCAGTCGGCCGAGCTGGCTTCGGCCATGCCCGGTGCCCAGCCCCTACGTGTCTACAAGAACAACACCGATAACAAGGGTGCCTCCTACGGAACCCATGAGAACTACCTCATGAGCAGAACGACGCCCTTCTCGGAGATCGTCTCGGGCCTGATTCCGTTCTTTGTCACCCGCCAAGTGATCACGGGAGCGGGTCGGGTCGGCCTCGGTCAGGAAGGCCGCGAGCAGGGCTTTCAGCTATCCCAACGGGCCGACTTCTTCGAGGTCGAGGTGGGCTTGGAAACCACCCTGAAACGACCAATCATCAACACCCGCGACGAGCCACACGCAGACCCAGCCCTGCATCGACGATTGCATGTGATCGTCGGCGACGCGAACATGTCCGAGACAGCGACCTACTTGAAGATGGGGATGACCGCGTTGGTGTTGTCGCTGATCGAGGCGGGAGTTGAGTTGGGTGATCTCACACTGGCCAACCCTGTTTCTGAGATTCATCGGGTCTCCCACGATCCCAGCTTGGAGCACAAAGTCGAACTGCAGGATGGCCGCTCGATGACTGCGATGGAAGTCCAACGCAACTTCGCAGACCGCGCCGCCAGCTTCGTCTCGCGCGAGCAGGGCAACTCCGTCGACCAACAGACCGCGGATGTACTGAATCGCTGGCAGACACTGCTGGACAAGCTTGAGCGTGACCCGATGGATTGCGCCGACGAGCTCGATTGGGTCGCCAAACTGCAGCTCCTTGAGGGCTATCGCCGACGCGACGGTTCCGCCTGGGACGACCCCCGACTTCAATTGGTCGACCTGCAGTATTCGGACATGTCGCCGGCGAAGGGCTTGGCGCGCAAGTTGGAGAACCGCGGCAGCCTCAAGCGGCTCACCACCGAAGCGGCCGTGTCCACTGCCGTGCTGAAACCACCTGCCGACACCCGGGCGTGGTTTCGGGGCGAGTGTCTGCGGCGTTACCCCGACGAGGTGAGCGCGGCGTCCTGGGATTCAGTCGTGTTCGACATCCCAGGCCAACCATCACTGCAGCGGGTTCCCACCCTCGACCCCTTTCGCGGTACGCGGGCGTCGGTAGAAGAGCTCCTCGACAGTTGCCAGACCGGTGCAGATCTTCTGTCCGCGCTGAGCCAGGGTTAGCGGATGCAGTGCGGGTAGGCTCTGGCGCGTACCGGGTTTTGCGGGTAGGAACACAGATGCTGATTCGATTACACCCGAGGTTCAGGGAGGCGCCGAAATGACTAGTGGGCAGGAACACAAGCAACCCGCGCGGACCGAGGCCGAGCAGGAATCGCCCGAGGTCGATGCGACGAGCGATGTCGCTGAACGAAAAGAGAAGATCGACGCCGACGTCGATGCGATTCTCGACGAGATCGATGATGTGCTGGAGGAGAACGCCGCCGAGTTCGTCTCCTCGTTTGTGCAGAAGGGTGGACAGTGAGCGCAGTGCCGCCGAGTTCTTGGTCCAACGGGCTCCCCGGACCCTTCCTGACGCCCGGCAGTTCATCATTCGCAGACTTTGTCGCTGACCTCGACCCGTCCCTGCTGCCAACGACCACGGCCGTTCGCCACCCACTGGTGGCTGCACCACATCCGATGGACAGCGTTCCGCACGGAACCACGATCGTGGCCGTGACTTATCCCGGTGGCGTGGTGATGGCCGGGGATCGGCGAGCCACCGCCGGCAACATCATCGCCCAGCGGGACATCGAAAAAGTCTTCGCGGCAGACGAGCACACGGTCGTCGGGATCGCCGGCACTGCGGGCCTGGCCATCGAGCTCGTTCGACTCTTTCAAGTCGAGTTGGAACACTACGAAAAGATGGAGGGCGCAACGCTCTCCTTGGAAGGCAAGGCGAACCGCCTGGCCACCCTGCTTCGCAACAACCTCGGGATGGCCATGCAGGGCCTCGCCGTTGTCCCATTGTTCGCAGGTTTCGACCTGAATCGCGATCACGGCCGCATCTACTCCTACGACGTGACCGGCGGCCGGTACGAGGAGCACTTCTTCCACGCTGTCGGATCGGGCAGCATGTTTGCCCGTGGCGCCCTGAAGAAGCTCTACCGGCGAGATCTCGACGAGTCCGGTGCTGTGATGGCATGCGTGGAAGCCCTGTATGACGCTGCGGACGACGACAGCGCGACTGGCGGACCGGACCTCTCGCGCGGGATATTCCCGATTGTCGCCGTTGTAGACGAGCAGGGCGTCAGGAAGCTCGACGAGAGCACCATGGCGGAGTTCGTTGGCAGTGTCATTGGTGGCCGACAACTGCTGCCCAACGGACCGCACGCGGCGATGCCCCCAACGGAGGCAGTTGAGTCATGACAGTTCCCTTCTATGTTTCCCCTGAGCAACTCATTAAGGACAAGGCCGACTACGCCCGCAAGGGCATCGGCCGGGGCCGGTCGGTCATTGTCGAGCAGTACGACGGGGGAATCCTCTTCGTCGCCGAGAACCCCAGTCGGGCACTGCACAAGGTCAGCGAGATCTACGACCGTATCGCCTTCGCGGCAGTCGGAAAGTACAACGAGTTCGAGAACCTGCGCCAAGCCGGCGTTCGGTACGCCGACCTTCGCGGCTACTCCTACGACCGTTCCGACGTCACCGCGCGAAGTCTGGCGAACACCTACGCCCAGGCTCTTGGCACTGTCTTCACTGAGGCGCCCAAGCCGTACGAGGTCGAACTCGTCGTCGCTCAGGTTGGCGACACGGTGGCCGAGGATCAACTCTATCGGCTGACGTTCGACGGCTCCGTGGCCGATGAGCACGGATTCGTCGCCATGGGCGGGTCCGCCGACACGATTAGCGAGCAACTCAACGACAGTTGGCACGAAGGCATGACGCTGGCGCAGGCCGCCAACGTCGCCGTGACCGAATTGGCCAAGGCCGGCATCCCCAGCGGTGCCTCGCCACGTGTCCTCGGACCGAACGAACTTGAGGTGGCCATCCTCGACCGAGATCGTCCGCGGCGGAAGTTCCGCCGAATTACTGGAGATCTTCTGACCACCCTGCTCGCGTCGTAAGGTAAAACCGTGGACCGACGGATATTTGGAGTCGAGACCGAATACGGGGTGACCTGCACATTCCGTGGGCAGCGACGACTGTCTCCGGACGAGGTCGCCCGCTATCTGTTCCGGCGCGTGGTGTCCTGGGGTCGGTCGTCGAATGTGTTCCTGCGCAATGGCGCCCGGCTCTACTTGGACGTTGGTTCCCACCCCGAGTACGCGACACCTGAGTGCGACAACGTCATCGAAACTGTGATCCACGACAAGGCTGGTGAACGCATCCTCGAAGGTCTGCTGGTGGATGCGCAGAAGCGACTGTCGGAGGAGGGCATCACCGGGGACATCTACCTGTTCAAGAACAACACCGACTCCGCTGGCAACTCCTACGGTTGCCACGAGAACTACTTGATCAGCCGTCAGGGCGAGTTCAGCCGACTGGCCGATGCCCTGATCCCGTTCCTGGTGTCACGCCAGATCATCTGCGGCGCCGGCAAGGTCGTGCAGACACCCCGCGGTGCCATCTACAGCGTCAGTCAGCGTGCCGATCACATTTGGGAGGGTGTTTCCAGCGCCACGACGAGGTCCCGGCCAATCATCAACACCCGCGATGAGCCGCACGCCGATGCCGAGCGATACCGCCGCCTGCACGTCATCGTGGGGGACTCGAACATGAGTGAGACAACCACGATGCTCAAACTGGCATCTGCTGACCTGGTCCTGCGGATGCTTGAGGACGGCCGCAACGTCCGCGATCTGACGCTGGAGAACCCGATCCGCGCGATCCGCGAGATGAGCAACGATCAAACCGGTCGCAAACAGATTCGCCTGACCAACGGCCGGACGATGTCCTCCCTGGACATCCAGACCGAGTACTTCGAGAAAGTGCAGTCGTACGCCGAATCCGCCGGACTACTCGATGACCCCGACGGAATCCATTCCCGAGCGATCGAGTTGTGGGGCCGAGCAATCAAGGCGATTGACACCGGCGACTTGTCGGCGATTGACCGGGAGATCGACTGGGTCATCAAGTTGCGGCTACTGCAGCGGTACATGAACAAGCACGACTTGGACCTTTCGAGTCCGCGGATCGCGCAGATGGACTTGGCGTACCACGACATCACCAGAGGCCGCGGCCTGTTCGACCTGATGCAGCGCAATGGCCTGGTCGAACGAGTCACGTCCGATCTTGAGATCTTTCAAGCCAAATCACGGCCCCCGCAAACCACCCGCGCGCGACTGCGGGGCGAGTTCATCAAGCGGGCACAGGAACGCAAACGTGACTTCACCGTCGACTGGGTTCACCTCAAGCTCAACGATCAGTCGGCTCGGACGGTGCTGTGCAAGGATCCGTTCCGATCCGTCGATGAGCGGGTCGAGAAGCTCATTGCGAGCATGTAGCCCTAGAGTCGGACGGGTGACTTCACCCCTGCGCCGTACCGCCTCCCTCGCCATAGTTCCCGCACTCGTTTTCGCCTTGGGGGCCTGCTCAAGCAGCACGGACTCAAACGGAGGCGCATCCGCCACCGCCTCAGCGTCGGCCAGCGCCTCGTTCGTGACGACTGACCTGAAGGCCACCGACGTGAAGGTCAGTGGTGCGGCCGCCAGCCTCACCGCTGAGTTTCCGCACCCGGCCCAGGCCCAGACGCTGAGCACCACTGACCTCAAGGTTGGCAAAGCTGCCAAAGCAAAGACCGGTGACACCCTGACCGTCAACTACTACCTCGCGTCCGGGCTGACGGGTCAGAAGATCGAAGCATCGTTTGGATCAGCCCCCCAGACCTTCAAACTGGAAGCCGGCGGTCTGATACCCGGCTGGGTCAAGGGCGTCCCGGGTATGCAGGTTGGCGGCCGACGCGTTCTGGTCGTTCCAGGTGCCGACGCATATGCCGAAAACCCCCCGCCGGGCAGTGGAATCCAGCCGAACGAGACGCTCGTGTTCGTTGTGGACCTGGTCGGAATCGCGTAGGCCCAACTAACCGGCACCGGGAACGGAGGCTCGTTGTGTCCAAGTCCAAGACCGAACGCTTGCTCGCGTTGTCACTGGCTCTGCTCAATGCGAGCAGAGCACTCACCCGCTCAGAGATCCGCACGGCCGTCCGCGACTATCCCGCCGACGCCAACCAAGAAGCCTTTGAGCGAATGTTCGAGCGGGACAAGAGCGAACTGCGGTCGATGGGCATCCCCATTGAGTCCGTTGACCTCGACTCCACGGAGGGGACCGGCTACCGGGTCGAGCGGGCACAGGCTTACCTCCAGCCGATCGAGATCACCGCTGGCGAGCGGATCGTCCTGGCAATGGCCTCGCGCATGTGGGGGGAGGCCTCCTGGGGTCACGGGGCCGTCACCGCGTTGCGAAAACTTGAGCTCGTTGGCGAGTTCTCCAGTGATGACACCGCAGCCATGGCGGTATCGGTCAAGGTCAACTCCGTGCTGGTTTCGGACCTCCTCGACGCCGTGTCTGACCTACGTGCGGTGCGCTTCGCCTACCAGAAGGCCGGCGAGCCGCAGCCGAGCACTCGCCACGTTCAGCCTTGGGGGGTCGTCACCAGTCGTGGCCAGTGGTACCTGGTGGGGTTCGACACTCAACGTCAAGCAACACGCGCGTTTCGGCTCTCCAGGGTCATCGGCGCGGTCAAGGTTTCCGACGCGAGAGACTCCTACCAAATTCCCGACGATGTCGACCTGCAGGAACAGGTCAGGTCCACTTTTCCGCCTGCCGAGACCGTCGATGTCACCGTTGCCATGGTTGCCGGCCATGCGGTCGCGTTGCGGGACTTGATCGGATGTGATGCTCAAGCGACCACAGCCCGAATCGAAGGTGCTGACCCTGCCAAGGTCGCCGAGGCGACTCTCGCGGCGGGGGAATACGCCCAAGTCCTGGAGCCGGCCTCGCTGCGCCGCGACGTGCAAGCCGCCCTCACACGACTGGCAACACAACCACCCGTTGAACTGACCACTGAACAGCAAGAGAAACTTGCAGAAGCTGCAAAGAAGGCGACCCGGAGGGCACCGGACGTCGCGTCGGCGCAGCTGTCTCGCGTCCTGGCCCTGGTGCCGTGGCTTATTGCCCATGGCGGCGCGACCTACGAGCAAGCGTCAGCGCGGTTTGAGACCACGCCAGAACAGTTGCGCGCCGACCTCAGCCTGGCGGTCTGCACGGAGTTCGGCATCAACAACTTCTGCCTGGACATCGACATCTGGTCACGTGGTCTGGTCGTCCACGATCCGCAGGGAATCGCCCAACCCCTACGCCTCACGTCCCTTGAGGCCGTATCGCTGTTGCTCGGATTGCGAATGCTCGGGCAGTTGCCTGGCTCCCACGACAACCCAGACCTGGCAAGCGCGATCGCCAAGGTCGAGGCCGCGGCAGGCGAGTTCACTTCGCTAACGAGCCACGTGGCGCTGGGGTCTCCGATTTCGCAGCAGACAGCCGAGGACATTGCGACCTCGAGCACATTGGAAACTGCCCTCACCGCCGGTCACGCGGTGTATTTCATCTACCGAAACGCCAGCCGCGACGACTTCACTAAGCGCACCGTCGATCCCATCGGCATGCTGACAGCCAATGGCCACGCTTACCTGCAGGGTTGGTGCCGACGCGCAGAAGCGGTGCGGCTGTTCCGCGTCGACCACATCGAGTCGGTCAGGGAACTGGCCGAGGACGCGGTCGTACCGGATTCGGCAACACAGCTGCTGACTTCCGTGCGGCCGCAGGGCCCCCGGGCGACGGTAGTACTTGCACCAAGCATCGCCTGGTGGGCCGATCAGGACACGGTCACTGCCCGAATCACCCTGCCTGATGGTTCCGTGGCCGTTCGAATCCCCGTTGCCTCTGAGCAGTGGCTGATCCGGGCCGCACTGAGCTTTGGTGGCCGACTGCGGATTGCCGAGCCGACCGGTCTCGCCCACCAGGTCCGCGACGTCGCCAGCAAGGCGCAGGACAAGTATTCAACCTGATTCGTAGCGCTGCGGGCCAGCGTCCTGGCTATCTCAAAGGGACAAAACCCCCCGCGAGATGTGTACGCAGAGTGATATTTGATCTCCATATGCCCATCGGACCAACTCAGCGTGAAACTCCGACCCTGCTTTGCCACGCTCCTAGCGAGGTTGACACCACAGCGGCTGACCGCTTCGGTAGTCACGAGGCGATGGAGGCGACGGACATGACGACGATCAAGGCCACTTGTCCCGTGTGTGGCGACGTTGACCTGACTCCAATTGATGTGCGACTCACCGTTGCCGAGTCCGCCGGTTGGGCCACCTACACGTTCCGTTGCACCGAATGTCACGATCAGGTGGAGAAGCCTGCCGACGAGGAGGTCGTCGCCCTGCTGTCGAGCGCAGGCGTCGTCATCGACCGGGTCCCGGCCGAAGCCCTGGAGGGGCACACCGGTCCACCATTCAGCTACGACGATGTCCTCGACTTTGCGCTCTGGTTGGACGGCCACGACTTGGTGGCCGGCGACTTCGAGCCCGCACCGGGCACCTGAGCCGGGCGATTCAATCGAGTCGCTCCTTCCGGCGAACCACAGGAAGGCAGCAACCGGAATCGGGATTCGTGGCGTTGGATGTTCAACACCGCCGCCTGCGGGGTTATGCTGACAAACATGTCAAACTTCCGCGGCTGGGAATGGATCATCATCCTGCTACTAGCCCTGCTCTTGTTCGGCGGCTTCAAGAAGCTTCCTGACGCCGCTCGCGGCATCGGTCGCTCGCTGCGGATCTTCAAGGCCGAGACCAAAGGCCTGGTAGATGACGAGAAGGGCGACGGGGGCAATCCCGACGAGTCACCCTCGACACTTTCTGGGACGCCGGAGGTTACGACCACGCAGACCGCTCCGGCACCGACTGGTTCGACCGAAACGAAGGACCCGCAGCCGGCAGCCGCACCTCAGGCACCGGGTGATTCAAACCGCCCCGGTACTAGCTCCTAGCCCACCCGGCAGGTCCACAACGTGACTGTCACTACAGGGACTGGAGCTAGCTCCTCGCCGCCGGGAGAGGGACGGACTCCGCGCGGAAATGGCGCGATGAGCCTGCCTGACCACCTGCGGGAATTGCGTAGTCGCGTACTGAAGAGTGCGCTGGCGATCATCATCGGGTCGGTTATCGGCTGGATCTACTACAAACAGATCTTCGACATCCTGGCCAGGCCAATCAACGAGGTGGTTGACCAGGCTCGCGCGCAGGGCCGCGACGTCACCCTGACGATCACCGATGTCGCCGGCGCGTTCACATTACAGATCAAAGTGGCGACGATGACCGGTGTGATTCTCGCGTCGCCGGTATGGATCTATCAACTCTGGCGATTCATTACTCCCGGCCTACACAAACACGAGCGGCGCTACGCGTTCGCGTTCGTATTGTTGGCCGCGCCTCTGTTCCTGGGTGGCGTCGCACTGGCCTACTTCCTACTGCCCGGCGCGCTCAACATCTTGTTCAACTTCACTCCCGATACCGTCGCGAACTTCCTACCAGTCGACACGTACCTGTCGTTCTTCACCAGAATGGTGTTGGTCTTCGGTGTTGGCTTCCTGACTCCATTGCTGCTTGTTGCGCTCAACATGTTCGGCATCTTGACCGGCAAGAAGCTGGCTTCGTGGTGGCGCTTCATCATCTTCGGGGTTTTCCTGTTCGCCGCGATCGCGACGCCAACGGCCGATCCGATCAACTTGATGCTGTTGGCAACCCCGATTCTGATCCTGGTGGGTGCCTCCCTGGTGTTCTGCTTCGCCAACGATCGACGCCGCGCCAGGAACAAGGCCAACGACCCCGACTACACCACCTGGGCCGACGACGAGACCTCGCCGCTGTAGAAAAAGGCACCTGCGGGGTCTTTCGGCGCGGAAGGTGGAGTGAAACGCGTTCGCGGGATAGGTTGACCCTTCATGAGCCAACGCAATATCGCGATGCTGATCAATCCGACGTCAGGCAGGGGACGGGGAGCCAAGAACGCACCTATTGCCGCACGTCGGCTGCGTGAGCGGGGATTGACCGTCACCGAGGTCATTGGTGGCAGTGCCGAGGAGTCGCTCGCTCTCGCCGAGATCGCCGTGCGTGAGGGTGCCGACGGTTTGGTCGCTTGCGGGGGAGACGGCACCGTTCACTTAGCCGTCCAGGCCGTCGCGGGCACGGATATCCCGTTGGGGATCATCCCGGTGGGTACGGGCGACGACAACGCTCGCACCCTAGGGCTGCCGTTGAACGACGTTGCCGCTGCCGCCGACGTCATTGCTGACAACAGGACGCGAACGATCGACCTCGGCCACGTCGACACCGCCGATGGCGTGGCGCGCTACTACCTTGGCGTGCTGTCCGTCGGGTTCGATTCGGAAGTGAACGAACGCGCGAACAAGATGACGTGGCCCCATGGGCAAGCCCGATACCTGACTGCCATCGTCGCGGAGCTGAGTGTGTTCAAGCCACTGCCCTTCACGATGACCCTGGACGGTGAGGTCATCAACGAATCCGCGATGCTGGTTGCGATTGGTAATGGGATCTCCTACGGCGGCGGGATGAAGGTCTGTTTCGGAGCGTTGGTCGATGACGGGTTGCTTGACGTCACCGTGCTCGGCGCGGTGTCCAAGTTGACCTTCCTGCGGGCATTCCCGGGCGTATTCAAGGGAACTCATGCCAAACACGACTTTGTCACCCAGCACTTGGTCAAGACCGCCACGATCGATGCTCCTGGTCAAATCGTCTACGCCGACGGCGAGCGCGTGGGCCCAGTCCCCGCCCAGATCGAAGTGCGGCCGCAATCGCTGAACGTCTTCGCGTCCATGCACTGAGAGTAGGGTCGAATCCATGACCCAGGTCGTAATCGACTCAAGTGGGATTCGATGACCACCCCCGCTGATCAGTTCGCGGCCTCCGCGCTACGAACCCGCGAGGCCGGATCTGCGCTGACACAGTTCCGCGCGGAAATGCCCTTCGAACTCGATGCCTTTCAGCTCGTCGCCTGCCGCGTGTTGGAGGGCGGGTCGAGCGTCCTCGTTGCTGCGCCCACCGGCAGCGGCAAGACGGTCGTCGGCGAGTTCGCGCTGCACCTGGCTCTCACCCGCGGCAAGCGCGCCTTCTACACCACCCCGATCAAAGCATTGAGCAACCAGAAGTATCGGGATCTGGCTGACCGCTACGGCAAGGCGAACGTAGGCCTACTCACTGGCGACACCGTGATCAACGGTGATGCCAGCATCGTTGTCATGACCACTGAGGTCCTACGCAACATGTTGTACGAGGGATCCACGGCGATCGATGCGCTGTCTCACGTCGTCATGGATGAGGTGCACTACCTGGCCGACCGGCAACGCGGCGCCGTCTGGGAAGAGGTGATTTTGCACCTACCCGAACGCGTGAAGCTCGCTGCGCTTTCCGCGACGGTCAGCAACGCCGAGGAGTTCGGCGCGTGGCTGTCGCAAGTCCGTGGTGACACCGAGATTGTGGTCGAAGAACGCCGACCGATCCCGTTGCACCAGCACGTCCTGACAGGTCGCACGCTGGTCGACCTGTTCGCCACCGACAACTTTGCGGGCGACGCCGAGTTGGCAGGTGAATTCAACGCGGGCAGCGAACTGACTGTGTCCACTGACGTCAACCCGGTGCTGCTGCGGATGGCCCAGGACGACGCTCGTGCCGCGAAGCTCGGCCGCGCACCGAGCGGACCCAGGGGTCGCGGTGGCCGGGGCGGTGGCCGGGGTGGCGCCGGTCGCAGCGCTGGTGGGCCTCGGCGGGGTGGATACATCCCCCGCGCCGCGATGTTGCACCAGCTCGACCGGGCCGGACTCCTGCCAGCCCTGGTGTTCGTGTTCAGTCGGCGCGGTTGTGGGGAAGCGGTCGACCAATGCGTCAGTGCCGGTGTTCGGCTCAATGACGAGCACGAGCGCAAACGGGTCCGCGCGTACGTCGACGCGCGTTGCGCCGACGTGCCCCCAGACGACTTGTCCGTGCTGGGCTTTTACGAATGGCGGGACGCCTTGGAACGGGGAGTGGCGGCCCACCACGCCGGCATGCTGCCGATCTTCAAGGAGACAGTCGAGGAACTCTTCAGTCAAGGACTCATCAAGGCGGTCTTCGCGACAGAGACGCTCGCTTTGGGAATCAACATGCCCGCGCGCAGCGTCGTGCTTGAGCGCATGGTCAAGTGGAACGGCTCGACTCACGCGGACATCACCCCCGGGGAGTACACCCAGCTGACGGGCCGGGCCGGTCGCCGCGGCATCGACGTTGAGGGACACGCGGTCACCGTCTGGCACTCCGGCCTGGACCCGAAGAACCTGGCCGGACTCGCCTCGACGCGCACCTATCCGTTGAAATCCTCGTTCCGCCCGTCTTACAACATGGCGGTCAACCTGGTGGGCAGGATGGGTCGCAACTCCGCCCGAGAGCTACTCGAAACGTCCTTTGCGCAGTTTCAGGCAGACGCTGGGGTCGTCGGCTTGGCGAACCAGATCCGCAAACACGAGCAAGCGCTTGCCGGTTATGCCGAATCCATGGAATGCCACCTGGGCGACTTCAGCGAATACGCCGCCCTGCGCCAGCAGGTCGCCGATAGCGAGAAGGCCCAATCGCGAGATGGGGCGGCGCGACGGCGAGCCAGCGCCCAGCGCGAATTGGCCGCCTTGAAGCTCGGCGACATCATCGTCCTCGCGACTGGGCGCCGAGCTGGACCCGCGTTGGTTGTCGAGCAATCCAGTGCCCTCGGCGAGGATGCGCGGCCCGGGGTGCTCACCCTCGATCGTCGGGTGAAGCGCATCTCCGCAGTGGACGTGCCCAATGGCGTCGAGACGATTTCGCGCATGAAGGTACCCCGCAACTTCAATTCCCGCAGCGCCAATTGGCGACGAGATCTGGCCCGTGCCCTCGGCGAGCACAGCGCCAACTTGGAGATCCGCCGCCCACGACGATCCGGCAATGCGACGGAGGAGGCCGATGAGCAAATCGCGGGTCTGCGTGCGCAACTGCGCGCTCATCCGTGCCACGGGTGTTCCGATCGCGAGGCCCACGCCCGTTGGGCCCAGCGGTACCACCGCCTTGAGGGCGAGACGGTCGCGTTGCGGCGCCGAGTCGAATCGCGAACCAACACCGTCGCACGTCAGTTTGATCGAGTGTGCGCCATGCTCAGTGAACTCGGTTACCTCGCAAGCAAGGATGGGCGAACGATCGTCACCGACGAGGGCAGGATGCTATCCCGGCTCTACTCCGACCAGGATTTGCTCGCCGCCGAATGCCTGCGTTCTCGCGTGTGGACTGGCCTAGACGGACCCGAGCTTGCCGGTGCGTGCGCGGCGTTGGTCTACGAGAGCCGGGCGCCGGACGATTCATCGCTGCCCCCAAGACTTCCCCCGAGCCCGGCCCTGCGAGCGGCGCTGGCCGAACAGGAAGAGATCGCCGACGAGCTTGCCGAGCGCGAGTCCCGACACCACCTGAGCTTCGTGCGCGAGCCCAATGCCGGATTCAGCAGCGCGGCGTGGGGTTGGGCCAGTGGCAAGCCGCTGCATACCGTGTTGCGGGACAACGAGCTTGCCCCGGGCGACTTTGTCCGCTGGTGCCGACAATTACTCGACCTGCTCGCGCAGATCGCCGAGACGACCGACGAACCTGGCGTCCGCAGGGCGGCCCACAGCGCCGCCGAGGAGCTTCGCCGAGGGGTGGTTGCCTACACTTCCGTCGTATGACACCTGCGACGGAAGCCCGCGTCACAGGGGGCGAACTGGGTGGGCCCTTGGGCCAACTGGGTGAACCGGCATCCGGCGACCGTCCCGAAGTGTCGAGATTATGAGCATGCGTGGCAAGTTGGTCGCCCTGGGCATTGCAGCCGCCATGGTTGCCGTGCCCGTCACCATGCCGGAGCTGAGCGCCTCTGCCATTGATTCGATCAAAGACGGACTCAGCCAATCCACCCCGACGAAGCGAGTCGTGTCAGGTGTGTTGCCCGGGGGAGGGAAGTTCACGATTCCGGCTCCGCCCAAACCGCCGTATCCCGTCCCGGGCTCGCCGACTGGAATTCGTGGGGGCAAGCCCGCACCTGATCGCATCGAGTCCGCGCCAGCGTATCTTCCACAAACCTCCTGCGATCCGCGTGAGAAGGCGGGGATCACCGCCTTCAAGAAGCTCGTGCTCGACCAGTACCCGATCGGCACGGACTGGGGCTCGGTCCGTAACTGCACTGACGACGGAATCAGCGAGCACCTCGAAGGTCGAGCGTGGGATTGGCACGTTGACGTCAACAACCCAAAGGCGTTCACGGCCGCAGCCAACGTGCTCCAGTGGCTGACCGCCAACAGTGGTGCAAACGCCCGCCGTCTCGGCATCATGTACATCGGCTACAACCATCGGATCTGGGGTGCTTACCGGCCCGGCGACGGCTGGCGCGTATTGAACAACTCCAACCCGCACACCGACCATGTCCACTTCTCCTTCACGTGGAATGGCGCTACCAAGCGCACGAGCTTCTGGACTGGCCGAGTGGCAGCGCAGGACTATGGTCCCTGCCGACCGTTCAGTGGCCAGCCAGCTCCACGCTGGACAACTCCCAACACTCGGGGGTGCAATTCTCCTGCGGCCCTTCCGAGTTCTCTACGCGGTTACAAGCTGCTGTGGCAGGGTAGCCGCGGTGCTGCCGTGACTGATGTACAAGCCAAGGTTGGGGTCGCACCGACGACCGGCTTCTACGGTGCAGCCACGACTACCAAGGTGGCGGCGTATCAACAGGCACGCGGCTTGCCAGTGACGGGCGCTGTTGACGCGAGAACGGCTCAGTCACTGGCCGGCAACAACGCACCGGCCGCGATCAAACCGGTAGCCGCCAAAGTCCCCGTTCGCCACACTCTGCGGGTCGGTAGCAAGGGTGCCGTCGTCAAGCGGTTGCAGCGCGCACTGAAGATGCCCAAGAAGTACCGCACCGGCAGGTTTGGGCCCATCACCAAGAAGGCCGTCAAGCGGTGGCAACGCAAACATCACCGCCGCGCAACCGGGGTTGTTCGTCCGCCGCTGCAACGTCGCCTCGGGATCTGACGACCAGTGGCCGGGGCGCGCCCTCGTACCCCTGCCGAGGACTACCAAGCCAGTGCAACCGCCAATCGCTCAACGGCCGATTCGACGCCCCATTGGTCGGCGAACAGCGCTAGGCCAGCGGGATCGGCTGGTGCAGCGGGCAATGTGGTCGAAACCGGCGGCAGGTCGATATCACGCACGACCAGCACGACGGCCTCGGCCTGATCAACGTAACCAACTCCGTCTGCCAGCTTCTTGGTCATTGCCGGCGTTAGACCGGCGCTGCCAGCCGACACCGCCTCGAACAGCGCCGACACAGACCCGAACTCGCCGATGAGCTTTGCAGCTGTCTTCTCACCGATGCCACGAACGCCTGGCAGCCCATCAGACGGGTCACCACGCAGGAGCGCAAAATCCGCGTACTGATCCGCGCCGACGCCGTAGCGAGCGCGCACCGCCGCATCATCGATCAACTCCGCATTGAGGACACCTTTGGCCGCGGTGTAGAGCACCTTGATGGGTTGGGAGTCATCGATGAGTTGGAAGAGGTCACGGTCACCGGTGACGATGAGCACCGGCGCGCTTGTTCGCGTCGCCAGAGTGGCAATGACGTCATCGGCCTCGAACCCGGCCGCGCCGATCCGGGGAATGCCGATGAGGTCAAGCACCTCGATGATCAAGTCGACTTGCGGTGCCAACTCATCGGGCACCTCCTCCTCGTCCTCCTCTGCGACTCGGTGCGCCTTGTATGACGGGACCGCATCGACTCGGAACTTGGGTCGCCAGTCGTCGTCCCAGGCGGCAACGAGCGAGGTTGGTCGGTGAGTGACCACAAGTCGGGACATGAAATCGAGCAACCCACGCAACGCGTTAACCGGGGTCCCGTCTGGCGCCTTGATAGTGGTGGGTATTCCGTAGAACGCGCGGAAGTACAGCGACGCCGTGTCCAACAACATCACTCGTTCACTCATTGCCCCATCCTCGCGCGCCAAACCACCCGGGACTACCCGAACGTGCCAAACGGGCGCTGCTGCCCGCCCGCTCCCGGCTAGGCTCGCTGACGTGACATCGTTGACGGACTCCGCCGAATACACCGACCGGATCGTGCGCGCCGCCGCCGGTGCTCGTGCCCGCGGAATCGATTCGCTGCTCGTCAGCCCGGGTCCCGACCTGCGCTACCTCACCGGCTACGACGCCGTCCCGCTCGAGCGACTCACCTGCCTGATCGTTCACAACGACGGGAATTGTGAACTCGTGGCGCCGCGGCTTGAGGTTGCGGCTGCGGCCGCGAGCCCGGTCGCACACATGGGCATCGACATCATCGGCTGGGATGAGGGCGACGATCCGTACGCCTTGGTCGCCTCCCGATTCGACGGCCACCCCGCGGTCGTGGCAGTAGACGACCGCATGTGGGCAGTTAAAGCGCTCGCTCTCGCGGACGCAATCCCGGGTTCGAGGCAGGTCGTGGCTGGCCCGGTGATCTCCGGGTTGCGGATGCGCAAGTCGCCAGCCGAAGTGGCGGCTCTGCTGGCCGCAGGTGCGGCGATCGACGCGGTCCATGCCAGAGTTCCGGACTGGCTACGGGCGGGCCACACGGAGGCTCAGGTCGGCCGCGACATCGCCGACGCGATTAGTGAGCAACACGAGACGGTGGACTTTGTCATCGTTGCCAGTGGCCCCAACGGCGCTAGTCCGCACCACTCCTGCTCAGACCGCGCGCTGGAACTTGGTGACACGGTGGTGGTCGACATCGGTGGCACGACTGCCGATGGCTACTGCAGTGACTCGACTCGGACATACAGCATCGGTGAACCCGATCCGCAATTCGTCGACGAGTACAACGTCCTACAGCGCGCGCAGGCAACTGCCGTCGCTGCTGCCAGCCCCGGGATCACCTGTGAAGCATTGGACGCCGTCGCCCGCGACATCCTCCGCGAAGCCGGCCTGGGCGATCTGTTCATCCATCGCACCGGCCACGGCATCGGCCTGGAAACCCACGAGGAGCCCTACATCGTGGCAGGAAATACCCAAACTCTGGAAGCAGGAATGGCGTTCAGCATCGAACCCGGCTTCTACCGGCCCGGGAAGTGGGGCGCACGAATTGAGGACATCGTCGTCTGCACTGAGGATGGACCGGTGGTGTGCAACCAGCGTCCACGTGATCTGATCGTGGTGAATCAGTAGGCGGTCGTCGTGGATGCGCGCGAGAAATCAGCGACAACGCCAACGAGATCAACGTGGAATGAGACCGAGGAGCAATCATGAGCACGGCGGGCATCGATCGCGAACTGCCAACACCTGAGTCGCGCGAGTTACTCGCGTTGGTCACCCAAGTCGCCCGCGATGAACTGGCCCCGGCCGCCAGCGAGGCCGAGTCCGCTGGGGAATTCCCTCGCGAGACCTTCCGCATGCTTGGCAAACTCGGACTGCTCGGCCTGCCGTACGACAGCGAACTCGGGGGCGCACAACAGCCGTACGTGGTGTACCTGCAGGTGATCGAGGAACTCGCGAGTGCCTGGTTGTCCATCGCGCTCGGTACGAGTGTTCATACACTCTCCTGCCATCCACTGGCCACTTTCGGCACTGTCGCTCAGCGGGAGCGTTGGCTGCCGGAGATGGTTGGCGGAGACCTGCTTGGGGCGTACTGCTTGTCCGAGCCGCACAGCGGATCCGACGCTGCTGCGCTCAGTACTGCCGCGACCCAGACTGAGGACGGGTACTCCCTGACCGGAACAAAGGCGTGGATCACACACGGAGGCGTTGCTGACTTCTACTCAGTCATGGCACGCACCGAGGCGACCGGTGCCAAGGGCATCAGCTGCTTCCTGGTGCCAGCAGATACCGCGGGCGTCAGTTCAGGTACCCCGGAACGCAAAATGGGGATGCGCGCCTCGCGCACAGCACAGGTCATCCTCGACGACGTAGAAGTCGACGACGACCGGCTGATCGGCACGCCGGGACAGGGCTTCGCGATCGCGATGGCCGCGCTGGACGCGGGTCGACTGGGAATCTCAGCATGTGCAGTCGGCCTAGCGCAGAGTGCCTTCAATGAGGCGGCGGCCTACGCCAAGACGCGCCAGCAGTTTGGCCAGTCGATCGGTGACTTCCAGGGAATCAGCTTCATGCTCGCGGATATGGCGACCTCGATTGAGGCGGCCCGCGCCCTTTACTTGCAGGCGGCCCGGCGCAAGGATGCCGGGCTTCCGTTCTCGACCCAAGCTGCAATGGCCAAGCTATTCAGCACTGACATGTGCATGCAGGTCACCACCGACGCTGTCCAGATCCTCGGTGGTGCCGGCTACGTGGAGGACTTCCCGGTCGAGCGCTACATGCGCGAGGCGAAGGTCCTTCAGATAGTCGAGGGCACCAATCAGATCCAGCGACACGTGATCGGCCGTTCGCTACTGCGGTGAGCGTGCCGAAGCGATCGGTCGGCGCGACCCGCGGGACGTGACTCAGCTGGCGGACAACTGGCGCCGACCAATCACACTCGGGCAAGCCTGCTGGCACGACGGCGCTCGGCACCATCTGCCCACGGCTCGGCCAGTCGCGCCAGGAGCGGCCCTGCGATCGCGGTGATCAGCACGTACGTCGTTGCCAACGGAAGAAGATTCGCGGGCACTATTGGCGAGAGCGCGACAATCCCGGCGATCACGACGCTGAACTCACCGCGCGCGATGAGCAACGCACCGGCGCGCAACTTGCCGCGCGGGCTTGCCCCGGCGTCCCGACCGACCAACCGGCCGGTGAGCAGTTTGGTGCCGATACCGATCACAGCCAGTAGCAGTGCCATCGGGAGGACAGCAGGGATCTGCCGGGGATCGGTATTCAGTCCGAAGAACACAAAGAACACCGCGGCAAAGACATCTCGTAAGGGTGCGAGCCGCCGACGGGCCACGTCGGCGACCTCACCGGTGAACAGCAGACCCACCAGGAACGCCGCCACCGCCGAGGAGAAGCCCGTCAAGGCAGCCAGACCGGCAACGGCGACGGCCGCGCCGAACAAGGTCAGCAGCAGTGAGACTGGCTGCTCGGCATCCAGCAAGCGGTTTGCCAGCTGCATCCGATGCATGGACACCAGCAGCACGACCACGAGCACACCAAGTGCAACCCCGACACTGATCAGACCCGTCAGGACGCCAGCTCCTGTCGCCAGCGCCGTCAAGATGGGCAGATAGGGCGCCATCACGATGTCCTCAATAATGAGCAGCCCAATTACACCCGGCACTTCTGCCTTACGACGCCACTGCAGGTCACGGACGACTTGAGCAACGATTCCGGAGCTTGAAATGTAGGTGATGCCGCCAAAGGCAACCGCGCCGAGGGCACCCCACCCCATCACTAGACCGAAAATCACGCCGGGCAGGCTGTTCAACAGGATGTCGACGATGCCAGCACGCCACTGACCTCGGATGGTGACGACGAGTTCCTCGCCGGAGTACTCCAAACCGAGCAGTAGCAGCAACAACACAGCGCCGATCTCTGCTGCGACTTGCAGGAACTGCTCGTCGACCCCGATCGGTGCGATGCCGCCGTCGCCGAACGCCAGCCCCGCGATCAGGAACAAGGGGACGGGGGAGAGGCCGACTGTCGCCGCGAGGCGCGCCAGGATGCCGAGGCCGAGCAGCAGCAGGCCAACCTCAAGCATCGCGTCAGCGACGGACTCTGACCCAATTGCTAGGAGGGCATCTACCTGCATGCATGCATCCTGGCAGGATCAGGGCTGTGGAGCAGACCAGGGCACGGCTCGTACTCACGTCTGCGTCTGTCTATTCGGCCACGGCACCATTCGCGACGGCAATTATCATCGACGGGGACCAGGTGGCCTGGATCGGCGATGACGGCGGCCTCACGCAGCAGTTGCTGGATTCCGACCGGATCATTGACGGGACCGGTTTGTTTGCCGCACCGGCGTTCTTCGATGCGCACGCGATCGGTTCGGTGGAACAAGTGACGTTGCCCCGAGGGGTCGCCGCCGCGCAGGTCTTCCCCGGACGTGCACCTGCGGCGGACCACGCAGCGCGGACGTCGGGGTCGTACCTGTCCGCGGCCAGTTCCGGTACTCCCGGCAGTTCCCTGGTGACGATCGGGATTGACGGCGAGGTCGCCGACGACCAGGAACTGACCACCGACCCCCACCGCATCGATGCAGAGGTCGACACAGAGGATTCCGCTCTGAAGCAACTCCAGGCCGACCGCACGTCGGTCGTCTTACCAGCGACCGCTGTCGCCACCGGGGCGCTTGCCCGGTTGGCACGCGCCGGGATCCCGACTGCGATCGGATCTTTCGGCGCGACGACCAGCCCGTGGGAGTGGATCAGGCAGGCCGTCTTCGGCGCGGCGGAAGGCGTCTCGGCGCGCGCCGCTTTCGGAGCCTGTACCCGGTCTGGCTGGCGATTACTCGGCCGACCTGATCGCGGCCAACTTATCGTCGGCGCTCGGGCGAGCATCGCGCTGTGGCGGGCACCGGAGTTGGCCGTGCAAACGGCCGACGAGAGGGTGGCCGCTTGGTCAACTGACCCACGTTCAGGCACCCCACCGCTGCCCGACCTCACCCCGGGTCGCGAGCTGCCCACGTTCGCCGGACTCATCCTTGGACCCCAGACCAGCTTGCCGGCGATACGGTGACGGTTCTTTCCTCTCGCACGGTGTGGCAGGTCGCTTGGCGACCCTTGCTGGCCCTGGTAGCCGGGGTCGGGCTGGTGATGTCGTTTCCGCCGATTGGACTGCCATGGCTCGCTCCGCTCGCTATCGCGGCCTTTGTCGCCGTGATCGTCACCTCCAGCCTGCGTGCGGCGATCGGCTACAGCGTGATCACTGGCCTGACATTTTCATTGGTCCTGCTGCAGTGGCTCGTGACGCTCGGGCCGGACGCGTGGCTATTGCTCTCGGTCTTCTTGACCGCGTGGTTCGTGCTGGTTGGCATCGGCATGTGGGCCGTGCGAGCCCTGTCGTTCTGGCCGCTGTGGGTCGGCTGCGTGTGGGTGTTGCAGGAGTCGCTGCGCGATCGGGTTCCTTGGGGCGGGTTTCCCTGGGGCAGGTTGGCCTTCAGCCAAGCGAATGCCCCCGACGTCGCCTACGCCTCGGTCGGCGGTGCGCCCTTGGTGACATTTGTCGTCGCCCTCACCGGCACGATGTTGTGCTGGGTCGCCCTGACCCTGCACAAGCTGCGCGCCAAGCCGCAGGACGCAGCCCCCAAACCGCCAGTTGCTCTCCTCCCAGCCGTCGCGGCCTTGGCGATCGGCATCTGGTGCGCCGGAGCAGTCATCCCTCGACCGGTTGCTGGCCAATCAGCCGCGGGTCCCGCCGAGGCCATCGTCGCCGTAGTTCAGGGCAGCGTTCCGCGCACCGGTCTGGACGCCCTCGGTCAGCGCCGTGCGGTGCTCGACAACCATGTCAAGGCAACCATCGAACTCGCCCGCCAGGTTCGACTCGGGATCAAGCCACAGCCCGAATTGGTCGTCTGGCCGGAGAACTCCAGCGACCTCGACCCGCTGAACACCCCGGATGCGGCCCAGCAGATACGCATCGCTGCGGAGGCAATTGGCGTGCCCATCCTGGTCGGCGCGGTTACCCGTGACCAAAACCAGCCGAATCAGCGGTGGAACATTGGCTTGGTCTGGGACCCGAAAACCGGACCGGGGGAGTTCTACGTCAAGCGACATCTGGTCCCGTTCGGGGAGTTCATTCCGGCGCGGT
>JAGNDY010000017.1:24404-31624 GCA_018003655.1 Candidatus Nanopelagicales bacterium | reverse complement strand
ATCGGAACGGTTGCCGACATCCAAGCCGCTGCAAGACGTCAGGGCATCGACGTCTCCGTCATCGAACTAGACGCTCAGTTCAGAGCCGGGGGCAGCCGCTCATACGAGCAGTGGGTGCTTCGGCTGCTCGGGCTGGCGGACGGAGGTCCCTCCAATTGGCAAGGCGACGATCACTACAGCGTCGTTGTAGTCGACTCCCCGCAAGAGATGGAGGAGTTCCTCGTCCGTCGTCAGAACGAGGAGTACTCCGCCCGAATGTCGGCGGGGTTCTGCTGGCCTTGGTCGAAGCTGAAGAAGGACGCCGCACTAGTCAACGATGTGGTCGTCGGGAAATGGGCACGTCCCTGGAACAACCCAGAGGAGCGCGAGCACCAAGGAGCACCTGCACGGAGCCTGTGGGCGACGAAAGATGGTGGCTTCGATCAGGTGGGGTGCATCTACACCGCCCAAGGTTTTGAGTACGACTGGTCCGGAGTGATCTTCGGTCCGGACCTCGTCTGGCGTGAAAGTCAGTTTGTTTCGGACGTGCGCGAATCGCGTGACCCCGCATTCCGCGGCAAGGACGTCCAAGGCTTTGACGAGTTCGTCCGAAATGTGTACAAGGTGCTGCTGACCAGGGGAATGCTGGGAACGGTCATCTACTCGACGGACGCCGCGACCAGAGAGCTCTTGCGGGAACTGGTCAGCCCGCCGTCGGGCGCGTGAGGTAGGACGGTTACATGAGCTTTGAATCTCTAACTACCCGCACCCGCGCGTTCGCGACCGAGCGGGACTGGGAGCAATTCCACACGCCCAAGAATCTCGCCATGGCGTTGGCCGGCGAGGCGGGCGAGCTACTGGCCGAGTTCCAGTGGCTCACAGCGGAGGAGTCGGCGAACCTGAGTACCGAACAGCGAACGGCTGTGTCGGAGGAGCTGGCGGACGTCCTGATCTACCTCTGCCGCCTAGCCGATGTCGCCGGCATCGATTTGGAGCAGGCCGCACTGGACAAGATCGAGGCGAACTCGGTCCGCTACAGCATTGAGGTCGCCAAGGGCAACGCGGCCAAGGTGGAAAGGTCTGAGTGACTTACGGTCTGTCCCAGTGGCTGTGCGCCGCTAGCCTGAAGCCATGTCCGAATGGCAGAGCGAAGTGAGCGCATCGCCGTTCCTGAAGGTTCCGCCAGAACATCACGTCGCATCGAACGAACTTGCCTTTGCGATCCGCGACAAGTTCCCGGTCACCCGTGGTCACACGCTTGTGATCCCGCGACGCGTCGTCACCCAGTGGTGGGATGCCACGACTGATGAACAGCAGTCGATCATGGCGTTGGTCGATCAGATCCGCGTAGACCTGCTCGATGACGAGGTCCGGTCATATCAACTCCCTGGGATGCCACGACCAGACGGTTTCAACGTCGGCTTTAACGCTGGCGATGCTGCCGGTCAGACCGTCGATCACCTTCACGTGCATGTCATCCCGCGGCACCAGGGCGACATGAACGACCCACGCGGCGGAGTTCGTCATGTGATCCCTGACAAAGGCAACTACCTGGGAGGCAGGCCCGAGACACATCCTGAGACCAAACTCGAGGAGGGTGTAGGTCGCGTCGTCGCGGCTGGTGAATCCGCTTCTTTGATGCAGTGGCTTCTGCTGATCATCGAGGAGGGTCGGCGAGCTGCGACGTACAAGCCAGCACTCCTGACTGCGATCGTCGACGCTGCGATCGAACGACCCGCAGCCACCGAGGAAGAATCCCCTGCGGTCCGAATTGGGCTCAGTGAACTAGCTGACCGAATCATCGAGTTGTACTGGCGTCAGACACGCCCCAACCCATTCGCCGAGGGCACCGGGCCTTTGCGACAAGCCACGACACCAACCAGTCGGATCCTTGCGGCGGCGACTCTGCTGCGATCGATGACGGGCGTCCCCTCCAACGCCGACATCGAACAGGTGAAGTCGATTCATCCGATCGAATACGCGCGCTGCCGCAAATCGGTTGAATCCGCGTTGGCGAAGCAGCCCATCCCTCGGTTGCAGCGGCCTGGCCGCGGGGCCTCTCGCGACGGCTACATCCCGCGCCTCTATGACGACAGCGAGTTTCTGCCCGAGCGAGGCGCACTCAATGACGACCCACACATCACCTTGCACCCCGGTGTGGCTTCCGCTCTTGCCGAGAATGCCTACGTTCTGCGCCAGGCGATTCAGAATGTTTGGCTGCGAGACGTCGCGTCCATCAACGCCATCAACACCCAAGAGGCCGAATTGCGTTCGTTCCTTTTCGGAGCGCAGCGCAGTTCACTGGCACCTTTGGTCGATCCGCTGCATGACCTAGCGAACGGACGATGCTTCTGGTGCGACCACCCGCTTGAGAGGAACAAGGTCGAGGTTGACCACGTCATCCCGTGGAGTCACTACCCGAGCAATGACTTGGACAACCTCGTGCTCGCGGATCGGGCGTGCAACGGCGACAAGTCCGCTCGTCTGGTCGTACCGGAACTGCTCGGACGCTGGGTCGAGCGAGATGTGTCCGCACTGGCCGAAATCTCGGCCGAAATCAACTGGCCCTTCGACCGCGCCAGGAGCCTGCGCGTTGGTCGCTCCAGCTACTTCTGGCAGCCAAACGGCATTCCCGTTTGGGCCGGGCGCCACAAGACGATCACCTTCGACGACCTACAACGCACGCACGCTCTGGACGTCCTGAAGGTTCCCGCGTGAGCCCCGCGGCAATTGCCAGGGTGAGGGGTATTCACTAGCCGGTGGCCGGGAAGCTTCGCGAACCACCGATGACCAGCGTCACCTCAACGTCCACGTCCTCGAGTCCGGCATCGTTGAGTTGCTGGCGCAACGGGTCTGGATTCAGCTCGGGTGGTCGACCGAGAGCCACGATGTTCAAGGTCCCTTGCGAGGCGCTGATCTGGGTGATCTGCCAGTCCTGCCCCTCAGCCCACTTCTTTGCGATCGGCGTTGCGATGATGTTGATCCGTTGGTCAAGGATGACCGTTGCCGACCCGAAGGCCAACGGAATCGCGACCAGAACAACCAAGCCCACGACGGCCGCCACGGACTTCTTGCTCAGGTTCCGGACGGCACGACCCTGCTCCTTGGCAACCTCTCGAACTTTGTAGACCAACAAGATGATGGTGCCAGTGAGCACGATCGCGCTGACGTTGGTGGCGAAGAGGATGAGCGCGCCGAAGGCTTCCGAGAAGTTGCCCTCGGACAGCATCAAACCGCAAACGGCGAGCGGCGGAACCAGCGAGATCGCGATCGCCACACCGGGCAGCGTGTCCGAGACGTCGGCGCGCACTAGCGCGAATGCACCCACAACGCCAGTGGCCAATGCGGCCAAAAGGTCAATCAGTGCTGGGCTTATCCGACTGGAGACTTGCGAGTTGCCGACCGAGCTCCACAGGTAGTCGACTGTGCCGAAGAAGAAGCCGATCGCAATGACCGACAGGGCTCCAATGACGACGAAGATGATCGAGCGAAGCAGCATCGTCCGGTCCGTCAGCACGAAGGCCAGCGCGGTACCGATGATGGGCGTCATCAAGGGCGCAACGATCATCGCGCCAATCACGGTCGCGGTGCTGTCCTGCATCACTCCGAGGGTGGCGATGACCCCGGACAGGAGCAGCAAGACCCAGAACCGCGACGTCTTGGTACGGCGTCGCATGCCTTCGAAGAACAGCGCATCAGTCATCCGGTCGAGATCAGCTGAATCGATCCGGTGCTGCAAGAAGTTCATTCGTTCTCCCTGGTCGGCTCGTGGAACCGTATCCGATCGAGAGCGACCATCAAGTGCGTACTCAAGATCAAGGGGTGGCGTCAGTTGCGTCTGGTTTGGGAGCAACGGGACGCTCGGGCGTCCCTCGAGGCCAGCTGAGCAATGCTGCGATCAAGAATCCGATCGCGCCCAGGAACGTTCCCCAGTTGCTCGCCGCGACGCTCTGGATGCCGCCGTCGATCATGGGCTTCGCACCCCAGGCGGAAAGCCCAAAGAAGATCGACCCGAGCATGTTGGCCGCGTTCACTGACTTGGCGCGTCCATGCAGCAATTGGCCGCGGCGTTTGCGCGCCCTCGGATGCCAGGCCACCAGACTGGCGATGAGGAACAGCAACGAACCCACGTAGTCCGGATGCCACACCCCCCGATCTGAATGCGTCGCGTGCCCCAGAGCCAGCACTAGCGCCCGTACGGTCATGACGTTGAAGTAGAGCGTTCCCACCAACTGAATGACGGCACTCATCCAATCGGGGTTCAGCCAATTCCGGCGGATGCTGTTCCAAAAACCCGTAGCCGGTGCCGGTTCGCGAGCGACCGCCGATCGCCACTGGACGAGTGCCGCCGCCGTGAATAGAAGTGCGCCGATCGCAAACGTCACACTCACAGCCACGGCAGACAGCGACTGCCAAACCATCACCGTCCCGAGGGCAAAGAGCACCGAACCCAGACCGAATCCGAGCGCCATCGCCCGCGCCCTACCGATATCGGAATTCACCACTACCCACTGACTCTCGCACCCGTCTGCGCGGGATTCATTCACTGACGACTTTCGTTGACTCTGCCCGAGCCATCGCCGCAACTAGCGAAAGTGACATCGGCGGCGAGTCCAAATTCGGTCAAGTATGACACCGCCACCCGACGTGGTGCGGATGCGCGTCAGCGAGGTAGCGGGGTAGCAGTGACCCACAGGAACGTTTCGCCGCCGATGGTGCGGCGCTGTTGATCGCCGACCACTAGACCTGCCGCCGCCAACTGCTCGCCCATCCGCGCCGGGGTTGTGTGGCTATAGAAGAGTTCCTGACCCATGAACTCTTTGGTCCCTTCGAACTCGTCCTGTCCGGTGTAATCACGCAGGGCGTAGGTGAAAAGGAAGCGTCCGCTTGGCCGAAGCCAGCGAGCAACCCGCGCGAAGATCGTCGGGTGGTCGCGCCACGGAACGTGGAACAGGCTGTAGACCGCCACCACTGCATCGAAGGAGTTGGCATCGAATTCAACATTGCGAATGTCAGCGAGGACAGTCGTTATCCCGGGGACGTAGGTGTTTGCGAGCTCGAGCATCCCTGCACTGAAGTCCACTCCCGTCACACGCCATCCCCGCGCGACAAACATGGCGCTGACCGGCTCACCGGCGCCGCAGCCGAGATCACAGAGGTCACCCACGGGCGGAAGGTCCGCGGCGAAGTCCCTCAGAACGCCACTCAAATCGAACACGTCACGCTGGCGCGCGTACGTCGCAGCGAACCCGTCATAGATCCGCGCCAACGAATCCGGCTCCACAGCACGCTCCCGTCCACCGGTCTGGCTGGCACTCCCTACTCATTGTGCTCCGGTCAATCAGACTCCGAGGAGGGTTCGCTCTAGGCTCCCATGCATGATCGATCCGACCACGTGTGCCAACGGACTGCCCAGGGGCGCCGGTTCCATCTTCTGGAAAGAAGGCATGGCCTCTTGCACGGCGTGCGGGCACAACTACCTTCACTCCAAGAAGGACCCCTGCCACCTCTGCCAGATTGAGGTTCGCTTGCGCGCGCTTGAGGTCGGTGCGGAGTAGCCGAGGCAGTCTTGGCCTCTCGGTGTGCCTCGGAACCCGGAGACGCGCGAAACGACTATCGCGGTGCGGAGGTGAACCCATGATTCTTGGAGAGGGTCAAGGCGATGCCCTGGTCTTCCTCCCAGGCTTTGTCGTCTGGCCGGGCGCCTACCGGCAGCTTCTGCAGCCGCTGGTCCGCGTCGATTTGTCGGTCGACGTTCGTCAGCTGTACCGGCCAGGTCCGGCGGCTCTCCTGGGCCGCTACTCCGTCGAAGACGAGGCCTCCGACGCCGCGTCACTGGTCCGCGCAGCGCGACTCGCACGGCACAGCGCTGGGATATCCCTGCGCTAATCGTCGGAGCCGGAATCGGCGGGCGTTGCGCTCCCGAACACCTCAACCACAACCACTTCGCCGCCGCCTCATCTGAGGCCTCGCATGTGGTCGTCTCGGACATGGGTCACATGGACGTGCTCAACGGCCGCGCCCGCGCTATCGGGCGGCGTCTGTGCGGCGGCGGGACGGATCCGGACAGAGCGCGTTCAACGGTCACCGAAATCCTGCGGCGCTATGGGACGCGATAGGTGGGATCTCTAGCTTGTCGTTCGGGGAGTGTCTACGACCGTGAAGTGGACGATCTTGCCTTGGCCGACGTCATCTTCACATTCGACTGTGAAGCCTCCTTTCGGCACAGGCTGTTCCTCGACAGCTGCCGTGTCGTGCGGGTGGATCAGCCCGCGGAGACCTCGGTGACCTGGCCATCCTCGACGTGCCAGCGCCGGGTGAGGCGAACAGTGTCGAGCATGCGCCGGTCGTGCGTGACCAGCAGGACGGTGCCGTCGAAGGACTCAAGCGCCTGTTCGAGCTGCTCGATGGCGGGCAGGTCGAGGTGGTTGGTGGGTTCATCGAGGACGAGCAGATTGACCCCGCGCGCCTGCAGCAGCGCCAGCGCTACGCGAGTGCGCTCGCCGGGAGACAGCGACAAGGCTGGCCGGAAAGCTTGCTGCGTGCCGATCCCGAACTTAGCGAGCAGAGTGCGGACATCCGCAGTGGGCCAGTCAGGCACCTGCCGGGCGAAGGCGTCGGAGACGACGTCCTCGCGCTCGAACAGCGCCCGAGCCTGGTCGACCTCGCCCACCACGACGCCGGCGCCGAGGGAGACCTGGCCAGCCTGCGGGGAAATTCGCCCCAGCAGAAGGGCCAGCAGAGTCGTCTTTCCGGCACCATTCGGCCCAGTCACGGCGACTCGGTCGCGCAGGGTCAACTGCAGGTCGACCGGGCCGAGGGTGAAGTCACCGCGACTGACACTGGCAGCGCGGGCGATCGCGACAACCTCCCCGGAACGCGGCGCGGCGGCGATGCTGAATTGCAGCTGCCATTCCTTGCGCGGCTCTTCGACGGTTTCGAGTCGCTCGATCATGCGCTCACTCTGCCTGGCCTTGGCAGCCTGCTTCTCGGTCGCCTCGTTGCGGAACTTCCTACCGATCTTGTCGTTGTCCTTGCTCTTGCGGCGCGCGTTCTTGACGCCCTTCTCCATCCAGGCGCGCTGCATCCGAGCACGCGCTTCAAGCTCAGCGCGCCGGCCGGAGTACTGCTCGTAATCGAGACGGGCCTGGCGGCGGGCAAGAGATCGCTCATCGAGAAAGGCCTCGTATCCACCGCCGTACGTCGTGATCTGTTGCAGACTGCGGTCGATCTCCACGACC
>JAGNDY010000017.1:10449-24304 GCA_018003655.1 Candidatus Nanopelagicales bacterium | reverse complement strand
CCGGCCGGAGTACTGCTCGTAATCGAGACGGGCCTGGCGGCGGGCAAGAGATCGCTCATCGAGAAAGGCCTCGTATCCACCGCCGTACGTCGTGATCTGTTGCAGACTGCGGTCGATCTCCACGACCGTAGTCACCGTGCGGGCGAGGAACTCGCGGTCGTGACTAATAACAACCACCGGGGCATCCAGGCCACCGACGAACTCCTCCAGCATCTCGAGGCCGCGGCTGTCGAGGTTGTTCGTGGGCTCGTCGAGCAGATAGGCGTCGAAGCGCGCGAGCAGCAATACGGCCAGACCAACACGGGCCGCCGAGTAGGAATCCGCTGCGAACTCGTGGTCGTCGGCGAGCGCTGCGGACTGCCGGTCGAACTCCAACTGCGCGGCCAGTACTCCGGTGCGGCGCGTGAGGTGCTCGCGCACGGTCTCGTCGTCTGACGTCTCGGGCTCTTGCGTGAGATAGCCGATGTGAGCCGATGCCGGAGAGACACTGATCGTGCCGCCATCAGGTTCGCGAACCCCAGCGAGCAAGCGCAGCAGAGTGGTCTTGCCAGCACCGTTCGGGCCGACAAGTCCGATGACGTCGCCGGGCGCGACGACTAGGTCGAGGCCGGCGAACAACTCGCGGTCACCATGGCTGGCCGACACACCCCTGGCCTGCACGGTTGCGCTCATGGGTGCATCCTCGCGCGCGCCGCCTATCGTTTCGACATGACCCACACCTTCTCGCTCACTCACCGCACCGCGCTCATCACCGGTGCCGGATCGCCCGATGGCATCGGCGTTGCCGTCGCGCAACAGCTCGCCCAACAAGGTGCACGAGTGGTACTGACGGCCACGTCTGACCGGGTGCGCGATCGGGCGGTCGAGCTGACCGCAGCAGGTTTGCAAGCCCACGCGCTAATCGCGGACCTGACCGACCCCGCCGCAGCGGCCGTCGTGGTCCAGTCCGTGGTCGAGGACTTCGGCCACCTCGACATCGTGGTCAACAACGCGGGAATGGTTCAGACCGGCGTGACGCTCGACGTCAGCACTTTCGCCGACGATACGCCCGCCACGTGGCATCGCCAACTGGAAATCACCCTCATGACCGCGGTGAACGTCTCCCGTGCGGTGCTCCCGCACATGCGCAAGCAACGCCATGGCCGGATCGTCATGATGTCGAGCGTGACTGGGCCACTCGTGGTCGCCGCGGGCAGCAGCGCGTACGCCGCAGCGAAGGCTGGCATGGACGGTCTCATGCGATCGATCGCCATCGAGGAGGGCCGCAACGGCATTAACTGCACCTCGGTTGCGCCAGGCTGGATCCAGACGGGATCGTCGGAACCCGATGAACTCGTCGCCGGGTTGCACACACCAGTGGGCCGCCCGGGCACACCTGCGGAAGTCGCCGCAGTCGTCGGGTTTCTCGCCAGCGACCAGGCCTCCTACGTGACCGGCCAGACCTTCGTCGTCGACGGGGGAAACACGATCCAGGAAATCAAGGGATCCTAGGTTCCCCAAGCGGGACGCTCGGGGCGGTGACGGTGGCCTTTCTGTCAGATCGTGCTACGACGGTGCGGTCGGCCCGGCTATCAGAGGTCATTGAGCTGGGTACGAGTCGTGCAGCTGCGCCGACCCAGCCGGCAAGGTCAGGGCCGCGCGGTGTGACCGAGATCTGGTCCACACCCAATTGGGCGTAGGGCTCATTAGGTCGAGGAACCCGGCGGTGTCAGCGACCGGGTCCGCACCCGAGATGGCCATGATCCGTACCTCGGCCGGGTCCCGGCCCTCCGTCTGGCAGTGGCGGCGTAATACGTCGATCTTGTGCGCCATCTCCTGCGGCGCGATGGCGAACAAGTTGCAGGCATCGCCGTAGCGGGCGACCAGCCGCAGCGTTTTGCCTTCCCCATTGCCCCCGATCAGAATCGGAATCCGGTGGAGAGGTTGGGGTATGCAGATGGTCTCCGCCAAGTGGTACTGCTCGCCGAGGAACGGCCCGTCGTTGTCACTCCACATCTGCCGACAGATCTGCAGCGTCTCCTCCAGTCGCTCGAAGCGCTCGAACAGCGGGGGAAACGGGACCCCGAGTCCCAGGTGCTCGCGCTCGTACCAGGCAGCCCCAATCCCGAGCTGGGCGCGGCCACCGGACAGAACATCCAGCGTCGTGTACCCCTCCAGCATCGACTCCTGCGGGCCGCCGAAGTTCCCCAGCTGGAACCAATGGTCCATCACCGTGAGTTGATCACAGCCGCCGTCCTCCGCCGCCCGAGCGACATCGGCGAGCGCGGGGCGCAACTGCCAGTCGGTCGCCGCCTGCAGCAACGCCCCTTTCATCGAGAGGAAGGCGACGTCTGCCCGGGTGACCGCGCCCGGACCGCCTCGGGCGTCTCCGTCAGCGGCCGGAGTTCCCGCTGCCACGCGGTTATGGCTGGACCAGCACCTTCAACGCGGTGCGCTCGTCCATCGCCGCGTAACCCTTGGGGGTGTCTTCCAACCCGACCGTTCGATCGAAGACCTTGCCAGGATTCACGCTGCCGTTGAGCACGGCCGGCAGCAGTTGCTCGATGTACGCGCGCACCGGGGCGGGGCCGCCAGTGAGAGTGACGTTGGGACCAAAGAGGCTACCGAACCCGATCGGCGCCTCCTGATACTGCGGGACGCCGACTCGGCTGATCACACCGCCCGGGCGGACGATTCCGACGGCCTGCTGGTACGCCGGAAGGTGGCCTACCGCTTCCAGGACAATTGGGCTGCCACCGTCGGTGAGGTCGCGGACCTTCGCGATGCCCTCCTCGCCGCGCTCGGCGACGACAGCGGTGGCACCGTACTCGCGACCAAGATCGGTGCGTTCCGGATGGCGACCCATGAGCACAATCTTCTCCGCGCCCAATTGCTGGGCCGACAGCACGGCCAGCAGGCCCACAGCGCCGTCGCCGATCACGCAGACGGTACTGCCCTCGGTCACTGCGCCACGGGTGGCGGCATGCCAGCCGGTGCCGTATACGTCAGACAGAGTCAGCAGACTTGCAAGGAGTGCTTCGTCGCCGGTGTCGTCCACGCCGGGCACCTTGACCAAGGTTCCGTCAGCGAGCGGCACGCGGACCGCCTCGGCCTGGCCACCGGCGGTACCCAAGCGGGGGTCACTCCAGAAGCCGCCGTTGACGCACGATGTCTGCAGCCCAGCGCGGCAGAACTCGCAATGGCCGCAGGAGACCGCGAATGGGGCAATCACGAAGTCGCCAGTGCCGACCGTGGTGACTTCACTGCCGGTCTGCTCGACTACGCCGATGAACTCGTGCCCCATGGGCGTGCCAGCCTCGGTAGCCCGCATCGAGTGATAGGGGTGCAGGTCGCTGCCGCACACGCAGGTCCGGACCACGCGCACAAGCGCGTCGGCGGGCTGCTGGATGGTCGGGTCGTCGGCGTCGATGACGCGGACGTCGCCTGCGCCGTACATGTAGGTAGCTCGCATGCTTCAATCTAACCCCGGGTCGCTGAGTCCGGAAAGTGCCGGGCGCCCCGGCACTGACAGTGTCTGCCTCTGCCTCGTTCCTGCAACCACCGTCGAGTCCAGGACCGGTGTAGACCTGCGACGTCGGAAAGTCGCGATGCTCACGGGTGCTTCCACGAGCATCCTCGACGCGATCAGCCTCTGGTGCGACGGAAAACCCGGATCACCGATAAGTGGATCGCAGTTGCGCCATCTGCCAGGCTCGGGCCATGTCACTGGGTCCGATCACCCCGACCGGACGGCCAGCTACCTCGACGAGCGCCCACTGCTGAGGTGTATCTGAGAGCAGCCCCATCAATCCGTCAAGCCCCGACTGCGGCGACACTTTGAGCGTGGGCGCTAGGGACCGCGCGAGCTGCGACAGCGTTGTGGAACTCCGGTACTGCGGGTCGACCGCGAGGAGGCGATCCAACGTGAGCAGTCCCGTCAGGCTGTCCTGGTCATCGACGACGGGCCAGCCCTGCTCCGTGCGCTGATCATCGAGGCCCATCAACACCTGAGCCACCGTCATCGTGGACCGCAAGGGATGAGTAGGCCGCATGATCTGGCCGACATACATCGTCGCCAAGACCCTGAGGACTCGGGCCTGACGTTCCTCACCCCGAGCCGAAACGACCAAGAACGCTCCCACCAGCGAAAGCCACAACCCGCTCAGGCCGTACAACGTGAAGGCGGCCACGATCCCCAGGCCGATCATGGCAACTCCGAACACTTGGCCTACCCGTGACGAGACCACAGTCCCTCGGAAGCGATCACCGGTGAGCTTCCACACGACCGCCCGCAGCAGCCGACCACCGTCAAGCGGCGCCGCAGGAAGAAGGTTGAAGATGCCCAGCACGATGTTTATCGCACCCAACCAGCCGAGGACGTCGATCGCGATTCCGGGGATGCCAGCGTCGGCGCCGAGCTGGGCCACAGCAAAGAAGAACCCGCCGAGCAGCAGGCTTATCAGCGGGCCTACGCCACTGATGCGCACCTCCGTGGCGGGATCGTCCGGCTCTCCAGCGAGTTTGGAGACGCCGCCGAGCAGCCACAGCGTTATCCCCTGCACACCGATACCGTTGCGGCGGGCCAGCACGGCGTGCCCGAGTTCATGTGCGAGCAACGAGATGAAGAACAACAACGCGGCAATCGCTCCGGCGCCCACGTAGACGGTCAGCGACTGACCCGGACGTGACAGCGGAAGCTCGGAAAATGCGAGTGTTCCCCAGATCAGGGCGAAGATCAGAAGGACGCTCCAGTTGACACCGACCTCGATGCCGAAGATGCGACCGATACGCAGCGTCTGGTTCATGTTGATTCAGTTCGCCTGGGTAACCCGTCGACGGCATCGGAGGGTGCGGTAGCACCGCACCCTCCGATCTTCCAAGTCGGCACGTGACCACTCTCCTTGGAAGTCTCCCCGTCAGCTTTCGATGGCGTCTAGGGCTTCCTCGCGACTCGTATTCCTCGTGTCGAGCTTCGTCAGGCGGTCGTACCCGCGAATAGGGCCGAAAGGTCCAGCGATGGGACGTGCCGTTGGCTAGCGAGCGAAACGTACTTGCGGGCTAGGGCGTCCTTTCCGAAGCCGAGCACGGTGCTCAGCAACCCGATGGCCTCGGGTAGGTCGCTTGTGGCTTCGGCTGATATCACACGCCGCCACATCGCCTCTTCCAACGCGTTGAACGCCGTCTGAACCTCCGAGATGCCAAAGCCCTGGTCGTAGCGCTCGACTGCGATCTCCTCGCAGTACTCGCTAATCCCGGCAAGGTTCCGCGTCCGGATTGCATCTAGGACGAGAGCGAAAAGGTCGGCAAGTCGCTGCCGAGTGAACTGTTCCCCGGCCTCCTCGTAGTGGGTGACCTGCGAGCGCTGGAGTGCCGCGTAGGCCTCGTCCAGCACACCTGGTTCAGCCTGCGTCAGCAGGACATCGAGATCCATACCGCTGTACCTCCTCGCGTTGGCCCCGATCCTTTCACACGGGGTCCCCCTTGTATCACTCAGCGGCAGACTCAGGACGGAGCTGCTGCGAATAGCTATTTGTGGTTTCCAGATCCAATCGACCACCGTCATCGGGTTGCGACCGGTCACGCGCTCGAAGTCGTCACTGGCCAATGCGGCATCGCCGTGTCCGACGCCACCGACGCTGCCAGGGCGGCAGCGTCCATCGTGCTAACTACCCCCGGACTCACGGTGATCATCGAGGCGATCAAGGAGAGCCGCAGAATCTTCCAGCGGATGAATAGCTACGCGATCTACCGCATCACTGAGACACTTCGTGTGCTGCGATTCATCACTGCTGTGATCCTGGTTTTCAATTTCTTTCCCTTAACAACGATCCAGATCGTCATGCTGGCATTGCTCAATGACGCAGCGATCCTGTCCATTGCCTACGACAATGTTTGTTACGAAAATCATCCCGAGGCCTGGAACATGCGCCTGGTGCTGGGCATAGCCACGGTGCTAGGCGTTGTCGGCCCGCTCGCGGTCTTCGGAGTCTTTATGGCACCCATCGGCTGGGGGTATGCGGCCTTCGTCTGGGGCTAAGCCCTCGCCTGGTTCCTCATATCTGACCGAGTGAAACTGCTCGCCTACCGGATATTCGACCCAACCCACGGCACGACACCGACAGTTCTGACGCCCCCGATCGCCACCGTCAGCAAGTGAGCAGCGAAAACGACGGAAATTGGCCCGGCGAGAACTGTCCTTGAATGCCCCTGACCTCAGACGGTCCACTCGAACATGACACCCATGATGGTGCTGTGACCCGCTGAGGCAGGCCAGAGAATGAGCGGAACAGAGTCAGCCAGTGATTCGTGGCCGAGTTAGCGGGCCCAGGGATGAGCCGCGACGAAGGGGACTCTTGCCCATTGTTTGCCGAGACCCCAGGTGGCGCCGGCACCGGTCAGAGCGACGACGATCAGGACGAGCGCGTTGATGAAGTGATCGTCAACGATCGGGTTGGTGGAACGTGTGGCGGCACCGGCACTGGTGAACTGGGCCAGTGGGTATGCGGCTAGCCACATGAAGGCGAGAAGCAGCACACCTGAAGCTGCGGCGACGCGCATCGCGACGCCCGCAATCATGGCTACGCCGATCCCGAGCAGTCCTGCCATGAAGAGCCAGTCCGCCCACGGTGCTCCGGCGAAGGAGTGGAACAGCGACTGGAACGGGCCAACTGCCACCCCGCTCAGGAAGCCCTTGGTGGGTGATCCTCCGTTGATCCAAGCCCCCGCCGACGAGGTTGAGTAGTGCAAGCCGAACAGCTTGTCGACGAACGCCCACAGAAATACGAAACCGATTGCGATCCGCATGACGGCGAGTGCTCTGGCAGCTGCTGGACTGATGACGGAAACGACCTCGGGTGTCCTGGACGTCGGACTAGTGCCGCGTGCTGTCGCTGTTGGATTGTTTGACTCCGGTGTAGCCATTGCGGCCGCTCCTAACTGGCATCGGATTGACCGCCGCTGATGCGTCGGCGCGGCGACTAGCGACGGGTGGTGTTCAGCAGGGGTCCCTTCTGGCGCGATCGATGGCGCGGTGCCGAAGTCATTGAGTCGGCCTGCTGATGATGACTTTGAGGGCGCCCGTTTCGCCGGCTCGCGAGAAGACGTCGTACGCCTCAACGAATTGATCGAAAGTGAAGTGGTGGGTGACGAAGCGTCTGGCGTCGAGTTGGTGACTGGCAAGGAGCTTGAGAAGTGTCGGTGTCGAGTACGTATCGACCAGACCTGTCGTGATGGTGACGTCTCGATCCCAGAGTCGTTCAAGGTGCAAAGTCGCGGGTGTGCCGTGTACGCCGATGTTGGCGATGTGTCCGCCGGGGCGAACCAGATCTGTCGCGAGTTCGAACGTTGCAGGCACCCCTACCGCTTCGATGGCGACGTCCGCACCGAGGCCACCGGTCAGCTCGAGTACCGCAGCAATCGGGTCTTGCTCGGAGTTGTTGATCACAGCTTCGGCGCCGAATTCCTGGGCGGAAACCAGGCGTGACTCGGCCATATCGATCGCGATCACCAGACTCGGGCTGAACAACCGTGAGCCGCTAATTGCGGACAGCCCGATTGGTCCGGCCCCGACGACGACGACAGAATCACCAGGGCGTACCTGCCCGTTCAGGACTCCGATTTCATATCCAGTCGGCAAAATGTCGGAGAGCATCAGCGTTTCTTCGTCACTGAATCCGGCAGGCACTGGATAGGTCGAGTTGTCGGCAAACGGGACGCGTACATATTCGGCCTGAGTGCCGTCAATCTCGTTTCCGAGGATCCACCCGCCGCCTCCAAGGCACTGGCCGTACCGGTGATCGCGGCAGAACCTGCAAACGCCGCAGGCGCTGATACAGGACACCAGCACCCGGTCTCCGATCGCAACGTTCTTCACCGCGGAGCCGACCTCTGCAATGGTTCCGACAGCCTCGTGCCCGATGATCCGGCCATCAGTGACGGTCGGCACGTCACCCTTGAGGATATGGAGATCAGTGCCGCAAATCGTCGTCGTCTCAACGCGGACAATGGCGTCGGTATCATCGACCAACCGCGGATCTGCGACATCTTCCCAAGCCATCTTTGACGGGCCGTGAAATACAACAGCCTTCATGGAATCCTCCAGCGCTGTTCGGTTACCCCTGAAGCCAGGCTACGCCCGGACTCATCGGCTCGCTAGTGTCGAACTTCCCGGTGATTTCGAAGTAGTCAAGAAGATCTGGTTCGGAGTGCTGCCCCGCGCGGATGATGACGTCACTAGATCGTGCAGCAGACCCGACGCCGGGATGGTGGGCGTCGTAAATCTCGTCTGACGGCCCAGACCGCGATCAACACCGCGCAGCCAGGGGTTGGAACTTACTAGCCACGGTTCGGGTTCCTGAGGAAGTCGCGCAGGTAATCCTTGCGGGCGGTGATCACCGCCCCGGTGATTCGAAGACCCACCCGCCAAAGCAGCAGTGACCAAAGCACCGAGAATACGGCTGAGGTGAGCCTGAGGTAATTCTCGACTCCGAAGACAAAGTCGGGATTGAAGACAGAACCTGGCAGGGTTTCATCGAAGACGAACAGACGGAACAGCAGCGCGGGAACCAGCAGCGTCAAGACTGCGGCCGGGAAGGCGACAAGTACCGGTGCGCCTAGCGCAGCGAACCAACGTGGCCATGTGCCGCGACGACGTATGCGTTGGCGCAACGGGATCGGGTGATAGGGGAACAACGCACCGGCAACGGAGGCAAGACCGAAGAAACCAAACGGCATCGCCACCACAGCTAATGCCACCGCCAGCGCAGTCAGGGGCCGCCCCAAGCTGGGCGCCAGCAACAGCGACAGAGCGACGCATGCTGGTGATATGAGGATCACAAGTGTTAGGTGGCGCACTGTGAACCTTCTGCGCAGGACAGGGGGTTGGTCAAGTGCTGCCAGAGTCTGGGCTGGGTTGGCACCGAGAACGTTTGTTGCTGATACATCTGCGAAGGCCCAGACCGCGATCGCGAACGGTAGGAAGGCCAGGGACTCGGTATTCGTCACAGATCTTGGGCCGAGCAAGAACCATCCGAATAGCAATATTGTCGTGTTGACCACGACAGCACCCAGAATGTCGAAAGGCGGGCGTATCGCCACCCGCAACTGTGCAGCAACCTCAGACCACAGGGTGGGAAGCGTGCTAGCCGTCGGTGCTTGGCCTCTTGCGCTGCCCACGGACTCCCCAAACCATGACTGCCGCGATAAGTAGCCATTGCTACCAAACGCAGTCTCGCGCGAGTTTAGTCCTTTGCGCCTTGACACAAATGAATAGCGAGACGGGTAGACAAGCGCTGAAACCCATACTCCGCGCGGCGGTCTGGGAGTCGGCAATCGGTGCCGCTCGAATCAGGCCTATTGTCTCGTTGGGTGACGTCCTCATGACGGCGGAACCAATGAGAACAGAATCAGCCCGGCGGCGAGTGAGCAGCCATTTGCGATCAATGAAGCAGCGATTACTACAAGTAGGTCGCGACGGAGCCAAACAAAGAGCAATCCCGCTTCGAGCGCGCACACGACAACTTCACCCACGAGCACGGCACCGACTGACGAGACATATTGCCCTACAGCAGGCACAAGCACGAAGGTGAACAGCAAATGGCTCACCAGGTTGACGACGATCGCCGCTGCAAGCGCTTCCCGTAGGCGCACACCAACAAAGTGGGTGAGCAAGAGACAGTAGATCGGCGTTTCGACTGCCAAGGTCAGCGCAAGGGCTTCCACATATAGCGGCGCGCTCACGTCAACCTTGTTCGACGGGTTCTGCTCACTGCGGCGTAGCGTTAGGCTGAGCGATCATGACGCCATTCTCCACGCTCGCGGATACTTGCGACCCGAGCCTGCCCGGTTGCAACCCGGAAAGCTACGCACCCGTTGTCATCGGGTCACTGCTCGTGGCGCTCGCGTTTCTGCTCATCGTCGCCGGGATCGTGGTCCTCGTCGTGATCTTGATTGTCCGAGGACGTCGCAAGCGCAACGCGGCCAGTGGGGGTGGCTCGGAGGTGCCGGGCGCGAGCACCGGCAGTCAGGCGCCCGCAAGCTGGCAGGCGGATCCGACTCGTAGGTTTCGCTGGCGGTGGTGGGACGGAAGGAGTTGGACCGACAACGTGTCCGATGGCGGACCGCCGCAAATCGACCGAGGCGACGAGACGCACTTTGACCCGCAATAACGACTCACTTGAGACTTTCTTTGTTGGCCGTTGCGTGCATCGCACGTTCAATGATCATCTGCGTCACCGCAGGTATGACCCAGTCGCAGGGTTCAGGCAAGACCAGGTTGTTTATTGAGGAGTCCTCATGCGACACAAGCTCAACAGTTCGGGGCGCATGTCGGCACTGGTTGCCGCGGCTGCCTTGTTAGGCGTCGCAGGCTGTTCGGCGGACACGTCGCTCTCGGTCGACGAGCCTGCGCCGACCGTCGCGTCGGAGAAAGCGCAGCCCATTCCTATGCCTTCGCCGACGGTGGATGCGAAAGCAAAGAAGCTGGTCAAAGACCTGCCAGTTCCACCGATCACGTTCAAGAAGTCCATCAACCTGACGATCTCCAACCACTCATCGTGGCCGGTCGCCGCGAGCATCGCATGGTTGGGCTTCTTCAAGGAGGAGCACAATACGAAGCTCCTGCAGCCTCGTCAGGATATGAATGCGTCGAGCGTTCCGCTTCCGAACGTGCCCGCCACCATGATTTGGGCCGCGATCGCCACTGACCATACGAAAGCAAACGCGGACCTGTCGAACGTAACCTTCGTGAACTCGTACAAGGGCGAACCGTTTGTGCTCGGGTATCTCACTGTTGACGGCGTGCGGCAGCCGAGTTGGAATCACACGTGGCCCCAACCCGGACAACGCGTCTACGTGTACTCCGGCGTCGGCTACACGGTCGAACGCAAGGCTGACGCGGGAGATCACAAGATCTTCGTCATTACCGTTTTCGACGCCCCACGAGCCGCCCCGCCAAAGTAGGGCGCCGGACGATTCGCAAGCGAGCGGTGCCGCGCGTCGCTTATGTTCGGGTCGGGTTCGGAGTTCCTGAGGACAGAGCCTGCGGCTAGTTTTTGCTGGTTTCCGGATCTAGGGTGAGTCATGGCCAAGTGGAGTTCGTGGGTATTCGCAGGACTGATGCTGGCTATCGCGGCCGTGGACATCCTTCTGCCGGAGGAGGTTCTTCTACCGATCATGTGGGTCCCGGTGGTGGCGTCGGCAGCGTTCGCCGTCCCTCGCCGTACCGGCCTACTGATCGCATGGGGCTTGCTCTTGACGCTGGGCCTCTTCTATCTCGATGATTACGTGATCAACACCGACTACTGGATCCGCCTGGTCGGCTTGATCCTGATTGCAGTATTGGCGCTTTACCTTGCTCACGTAGCCGAGCAACGTGAGTCGCTGCTCCAGGAACGCTCACTGATCGACCCCCTGACCGGCCTGCCCAACCGCCGATGGCTGTACAACCGGTTGGACATCCTGCTTGATCAGCGCAGCAGGGACCGGTCCCTCGCCGTGCTCGTAATTTCCTTGGACGGGCTCAAGGCAGTGAACACGATGGGCGGGCACGCTCGGGCCGACGCCGCCCTTATGGCGGACGCGCAACGGTTCAGCGCAAGCGTTGGCGAAGGGGACGTCGTGCACCGGTCCGGGGATCACGAATTCGTGGTCGTGTGCCCCGACCTCGCCGACATGGACGAAGTTTCGGCGCTCTGCAACAAGTTGATCGAATCGTCGTACATGCGTGCATTGGACGAAGCCGGGTTCAACCTCGATGCGACCATCGGTGCGCTAGTCATTCCGCCTGGCGTATCGATGACTTCCGATGATGCCGTTCGAGAGGCCAGCGCGCTGGTAATGGGATTGAAGATCACCTGTCCCGGCAGCTACGTCGTCGAGTTCGCGGAGGTCAAAGCACGAGCGTGAAGTGCCGCATGAATAGCTCGCGCCAGGCGTCAAGGCATCGCGACCGGGATGCTCTGTGCGTTGTTGAAGAGGTTCTGCGGATCGTACTTCGCTTTGACCTTCACCAACCGGGTTAGGTTCTCACCGTAGTAGTTCTGGAGGTAGTCGGTCAGCGCGCGGTTGGGGAAATTCTGGTAGCTCTGGTCGAGAGTATGTGGCGTCGCGAGCGTCATCACTTCCTCAGACCACCTCAGCAGGCCGTCTGACACTTCTGCGGGAGCATCGTTTGGCCAGACGACTGTGGCCCGCAATATCAACGACACGTCACGGTGGAAGTAGGCCGTGTCCTTAGGTGCGACTTTGCTGACGACGGGGCCGCCAACCCAGCCGAAGAGCCATACCGAACCCGTTGCCTCGGCGGACTGACTCGGGCAGTTTTCCAGCGCGTCAACCAATCCCGCAAGAAGATCATCAGGCAGTCGATCACGGGCAAAGCGATTCGGCTCCGCGAACGAGTGAGGCTGCGGGTTCATGGTGCTCAGGTTGGATTGGGCTTGCCAGAAACTCAGTGGTTCTAGCGTCTGCGACGTCATCCCGGCGATGCTTGAGATCGGCGCCAGCAGGTCCCGGGCTTCGCTTTCGGTGCCCACATACTGTCCGCGCACCATCGAACGGATCGCGGCATTCTGCGCACGCTCGGCGATCGGGACCGCCTCTGCCATGCACACCGCGTTAAGCCCAGCCGGCGCAGTCTGCATAAGAGTGTCGAAGCGCTTGAAGACCTCAAATGCAGCGTCCGATCCGCGGAACTCGAACTGGAAGTAGACAACGGAAGTCGGTACCTCAACCAGCGAGAAGGTGAACTGGGTATTGATGCCCAAGCTGCCCCCGGCGGCGCCCTTGCATGCCCACAACAAGTCGGGATTCGATCGGGAATTGGCCGAGATTAGGGAGCCGTCGGCGGTCACCATCTGCGTATCAAGCAAGTGATCGCAGGTCAGGCCTGCCCAGTGCGTGTTGAAGCCGATTCCACCACCTAGGACGAGGCCCCCTAGTCCGATTCCGACACAGGTGCCGACCGGCAAGAAGTGTGGCCCCTTGTTGAGGGTGTCCGACAGATCCTGGTTGAGGGCGCCTCCGCCAGTCGTGACGGTGCCGGCCTGGCGATCCACGACAACAGCGTTCAGTCTGCTGAGGTTGATGACGAGACCTTCGGTTGTTGAGAAGCCTGCGTAAGAATGGCCACGACCTCGCGCCACCGGTTGGATGCCGTTCTCTTTGCACCAGTTGATGCACTCCACCACGTCGGACTCATCTGCGACGACTGCGACAGCCAATGGCATGACCGATAGGTAGCGACCATTGGTGGGCTCTGACGCGGCGCTGTACCCGGGATCCTCAGGTACCAGGACTTGACCCTTCAAACGGGACTGCAGGCCAGCCAGCATCGAGCCGCTCTTCGGAGGTGCGCAACCAGTCAGCCACGCCATCGCTCCTAGCCCGGTGACCGCACCAACGGCGAGGAACGACCTTCGCGACATGTCCATGAGGCACTCCGCCAATTCGTCCGGTCAACACCGCGACCGGCTGCCACTGCGCTCGGGCAACCATACCCGCTGGATTTGGCCGTGGACTTCAAAGGGAAGTGCGATGATGATGGGCGCGGGTGGCGCACGGACGACTTGCACGCCATCTGCTCGGTGCACCCCAGCCCTGTGCTGATGATCACTTCTACTCTCTTGCTATCACGGGGGCGCTTGAACCAAAGGTCAAGGTCACTGCAGCCGCTGCTCAGTTAGTCGGCTAACGCGACGCTGCCGCTAGACCATCGAGTATTAGTCCCACTCCGAATTCGAACTCATCGCTATAGCTGTAACCGGGTTGCAGGACGTGCTCGGTTGTCAGTTCCACCAGGTGCGGATATCGATCGACAGGCATCCCGGCCATAATCGCCTCGGCAAGCTCGGCGGTCTGTTCACCCGTCTCGAACGGC